>JANXLV010000141.1 GCA_025355005.1 Myxococcales bacterium
ACGATGCTCGGGCCGCGGATCACCCCGGACGCGTCGGCCACGCGACCGCTCGTCCATCCCGAGGTCACGGATCGCCACGAGGTGCCCGTGACGGACATCGCGTTCGCGCTGGGTCACGATCGCGCGCTCGCGTACGAGCCGCCGGCGCTCGAGCCGACGTCGGGTCTCGGCAAAGGCCTTGGCCTGGCGCGTGAGATCACGCAGAGGCCGAGCACTGGACCCGATCTCTATGGTGGCTGGCTCACCGCCATCAACGCGCTCGCGAAGACGCCCGAGGGCGCCCGACCGTCGTTCATGGACACCGACGCCTTCAAGGATCTCCGGATGAACTCGGCGATCGCCGCGTACGGACAGCTCCGGCACAACAACATCCTGTTCGTGCCCACGACGTACGACGAGCCGGGCTGCGAGATCCCGGAGGGCTACGTGGAGCCCGCACCGGCGGTGTACGGCGCGCTGATGGACTACGCTGATCGCGGAGCATTGGCGACCGCGGAGATCTCCCCCGACTCCGAGGCGTACTTCCTGCGCCTCGGGCGCGTGCTTCGCGTGCTCCGCGAGATCGGGAACCACGAGCTCGCAGGCGTCGCGCTGGGCGCCGAGGAGCAGCGGTTCCTCGCGATGGTCACGGAGATCTCGTACGGGCGGCGCGGCGGATACTCGTCGGGACCTTCGGCGAGCGGCTGGTACTTCGAGATGTTCAGCGAGGCGCGCGACGGGCTGACGGATGCTGCGCTGATCGCCGACTACTTCGCGAGTCCGTCCGAAGGCACCGCGTACTACGCGGGCGTGTCGGAGGTGCGCATGGGCATGTTCGTCGTGGACACGGGCGGACAGCCGCGCGTGCTCGTCGGACCGGTGGCCCGCGCGTTCGAGGCCGTCGGCCCGTTCGCGCCGCGCTGGAAGGACACCGATCTGCGCAAGGTGGACGCGATGGATCCGTGGGCGGCGTCTTACTCCGTGCCTCAGGTTGCGGAGCCTCGCCTCACCCTCACCGCGCGCACCAAGGAAGACAAGCGCGAAGGCTACACCGGGGACATCACGTTCACTGCAGTGAGCCAGGAGGATCTGCCCAAGGTCGTGATCGAGATCACCGACCATCATCACGCGCCGATCGCGACGGTCACCCACGAGCTGCGCAAAGGGCAGCCCGTGAAGTTCGTCTTCCCCTCACGTAGGCTCGACACCGACGTCGAGCAGTTCGGTGCAGAGGGCATTCACGTGCGGGTCGGCGAGTTCCACTTCTTCGACAGCGGCACCTTCTCCGCGGATGCCTACGCGCCGGTCGACCTGTCGTCCGCGATCTGGAGATTCGGGGCGAAGAAGCCGAAGCCGCACGTCACCGCGAAGGGGCGCGTCAACGACACGCGTTGATGGACGTGACCATCGCGCCGATCTCGAACGACTGGCCCGCTGCCTTTCCGCGCAACGTCTCGAGCGCGCGGAAGAAGCGCGCGTAGCTGCCGTCGCACGACACGAGCAGCGCGGCGAGCTCCTCCTGGCCCGAGTTGTACGTGCGGTACTGGATGAGGGTCGCGTTGTTCACGGGCCGTGAAAACCTGTTCTCGCTCTGGAGCTTCTGGAGGAGCACCGCCTTTTTCTGGCGCTTCTCGTCTGCCGGGATCTTCGACGCATAGAGCAGCTCCAGCGCGACGTACGTGTCGTGGAGCAGCTTCACGCGTTCGCGACCGTGACGCTCCTGCTCCGCGTATGCCCGTGTCTCGCTGGCATCGTTGCCAATGCGCTCGTTCATGTAGTCGAGCGCGAGCCTGTCACCCACGAAGTTGGCCACGCTCTCGTTCAGCGCGGACTGACCGGGCACGAAGAACGTCGCGTGCGTGGACTCGTGCAGGACCACGTTCGCGAGACGCCCGCGGGCCTCGGGTCCCTTTGACAGCATCGACGACACGATGGGATCGTGGAACCAGCCCGCGGTCGAATACGCGCCGAGCCCGCGCTGGTCGACGTCCCAGCCCTGCTGCGCGAGGTCCTTTGCAAACGCGTCGGCGTCCGCCTTGTGGAACCAGTTCACCGAGGTGAAGCTGCCCGCGATCGGAAATGACCATGTTTTAGGCCGAAATGCGAGGGGCGCGCACGCGCTCACGTTCCACGCGACCGAGGGCCGATCGAGCCGCACGTACGTCGTGTAGTTCGGCGTGGGCCGCAGACCGTGTGCCTCTCCGAACTTCTTCAGGTCGGCGATCTCCGACAAGAGGACGCGCGTCTTTCCTTCGACGTGGTGCCCGGTGAGGAGCACGTCGATATCGACCGCGCGGCGCCCGAGCTCCTCCTGTCCCGCGGCTGCCTGCGCCACGTACCTCGTCATCGTGCAGCCCGTGAGAGCCCACATGAGCGCGAGCCCCGCGAGCATCCGTCCGGTCACACCGGTCACGTCGGGGACGTCTCTGGCTTCTCCGCCGACTCGGGCTTCTCGGGCTTCTCGGGCTTCACGCTCGGCTCGGCGGGGGGAACGAGTGACTCGCCCTCGGCGGACTTGTGCATGGGCCCGCCCTTCATGCCGAGGACCTCGTAGGTCATCACCGGCTGGATGCGTCCCTTCACGGTGAGCTCGCGCACCTTGCGAACCTCCACGTGGTCCTTCACGGCCTGGTACGTGTCGTCGCTGATCAGGATGTCCGCGCCGACCTCCTTCGTGTTGCTCTCCAGACGGGAAGCGAGGTTCACCGCGTCGCCGATGACCGTGTACTCCATGCGCTGCTCGCAGCCGATGTTGCCAGCCACAACGTCCCCGGTGTGGATGCCGATGCCCGTGCGAATGGGCGCGATCCCGCGCTCCTTCAGCCGCACGTTCAGCTTCTTCAAGCACATGCGCATGTGCACGGCCGCGCGCACGGCGCGGAGCGGGTCGTCCTTGCGCTGCACCGGCGCGCCGAAGACGGCCATGATCGCGTCGCCGATGTATTTGTCGACGACGCCATCCTCCTTGATGATCACCGTCACCATGTCGGTGAAATACTCGTTCAGGAGGGCGACAAGAGCGTGCGCTTCCATCTTCTCGCTGATGGAGGTGAAGCTACGGATGTCCGTGAAGAGGATGGTCACCTTCAGCGTCTCGCCGCCGAGCTGCACCTTGCCGGCCATGAGGTGCTCCATGACCGCCTCGGTCATGTACTTGCCGAACGTGGAGCGCAGCTTGTCGCGCTCCTGCAGGCCGTCCACCATCTGGTTGAAGCCCTCTGCCAGGTTCTCGAGCTCGTCGCCGGTCTTGTAGATGTCGACCTTCACGTACTCCTGCTTTTCGAGCTTCTTCAGCGCCTCGTTCACGCGCGACAGCGCCTTGCTCATCATGCTGGCGAGGCGCGCGCCCCACGCCACCGACGCGAGCGCCGACACGAGCAACGCGGCGAGCGCCACGCCGAAGTTCTTTCGCACGATCGAGCGGATGTCCGTGACGTCGAGCGCCGCGACCACCTCGTAGTGCGTTCGCCCCGTGCTGAACTCCTTCGGCGAGAACCGAGCCACGGCCCATGCCTCCTCGCCCTCGTCGATGATGACCGGCTTTGCGCCCTGCGCGGTGGTGCCGCCCACGGGAAAGTGGTCGCTCTTGCTGAGCACGTCGTTTTTGGACACCGGCATCAGCGCGAGCTCGAGCCCGAGCTTCAGAGATGCATTGTGCAGGTATCGACGATCGATGGGCAGGCAGAGCACAACGGCCCCGCCGCCCTTCATGGGGAGCGCGATCGTGTACGCCGGCATCGAGTCCTTCTGCGCCTCGCATCCGGTGGGCAGCATGCCGCGATAGGTCTCGCCGGCCACCACCTTGGCAAGCTCCGGGATCGAGTCGATCGCCTGGTGTGGCGTCTGGCAGCCGAGCTGCGAATAGACCTTCCCCGTGCGGTCCGCGAACAGGATGTCGACGTCGGGGTAGACCTCGTGGAACTCCTTCGCGATGCGGTCGGCGACGCGGGTCTCCTCGCCAGCGGCCTTCGGACCGTCGGCGGTCGCCTGGCTCGTGAGCACGATCAGGCGTGCGGCGATCTCGAGGTCGGCGAGGTCGTCGTCCACCTCCGTCTGGAATGAGATCTTCACCTCCTCGACGCGATCGTCCACCTCGTCCACGAGCTGCTTCTTGGTCTGCCACGACAGCACCGGAAGGATCGCGAGCGTGACGGCGACGGAGAGCGCAACGAGGGCGGTGAGCTTCGCGCGGACGGTCTGGAGGCGGAACACGCTCATCGGTGTCGAGGATATCGGCACCGCGCCGCGCTGGCTTAAGAAATCGCAATGTACCTGGAATTGGTTCTCGCGATGGTCGAATTGCCACGCCTGCGTCCATGGACGATTCGCGCAAACCGCACTAATCCCCTGGTCGATGGACTGGCCGGACAAGAAACCAGGCGGGCTCGACGCGAGCGAGAAGGCAAGCCTGGGCAAGGGCGTCTTCAAGAAGTGCGACGGCTGCGGCGAGACACTGACGACGGAGACGTTGCACACGAGCTTCGAGGTCTGCACCTGCGGGCACCACCACAAGTTGTCCGCGGCGCGCTGGCGCGTCCTCTTGCTCGACGACGGCCACCTCGACGAGTGGGACGCTGGCCTCTCCCCTGGCGATCCGCTCAAGTTCGTGGACGACAAGCCCTATCCGGAGCGCGTGGCCACCGCGAAGAAGGGCACCAAGGCGAACGAGGCGATCGAGATCGGGCACGCAAAGATCCACCGCAAGCCCATCGCATACGGCTCGTTCGTGTTCTCGTTCATGGGCGGCAGCATGGGCAGCGTGGTGGGCGACAAGATCGCCCGGCTCTTCGAGCGCGCTGCCGAAGAGAAGCTCCCGGTGGTCCTCCTGTCCGCGTCCGGAGGCGCGCGCATGCAGGAAGGCATCCTCTCACTGATGCAGATGGCGAAGACCGTGGCTGCGCGTGAACGTCATCGCGACAGCGGCCTTCCGTTTCTCAGCGTGCTCCTGCACCCCACCACCGGTGGCGTCGCCGCAAGCTTCGCGTTCCTCGGGGACGTGAACCTCGCCGAGACCGGCGCCCTCATTGGCTTCGCAGGGCCGCGCGTCATCGAGACGACCATCCGTCAGAAGCTGCCGGACGGCTTCCAGAAGAGCGAGTTCCTGCTCGAGCATGGGATGGTCGATCGCGTGGTGAGCCGCCTCGACATGCGCGAGGAGCTCGCGATGCTCATCTCGCATCTTTGTTCGTCGCCGCGTCCGTGACGCCGCTCTCGCCTCCCCTCGCCGAGCTCTACGCGCGCGCGCCGCGCGGGATCGAGCTCGGGCTCGCGCCTATCCGCGATGCGTGTGCGAAGGCGGGACATCCGGAGCGCGCGGCGAAGCTGACCGCGCATGTCGCGGGCACCAACGGCAAGGGCTCCGTCGCCGCCATGCTGGAGAGCATCGCGCGGCTCTCTGGGCATCGCACCGGTCTCTACACGTCGCCGCACCTGTGTCGCTTTGCGGAGCGCATTTGGCTGCAGGGAGCGCCGCTCGACGACGCTCGCCTCGCAGAGGCCGTCGGGCGCGCGCTCTTGGTCCTCCCCCCGCTCACGTTCTTCGAGGCCGCGACGCTCGCTGCGTTTCTGGTCTTCCGGGACGCGGGCGTGACGGCGCAGATCATCGAGGTCGGGTTGGGTGGGCGTCTGGACGCGACGAACGTGCTCGAGACACCCACGGTCACCGTGATCACGCGCATCGACTTCGATCACATGGACAGGCTGGGAAACACGAAGGCGGAGATCGCGCGAGAAAAAGCGGGGATCGCGAAGCCCGGCGCGCCGCTCGTCCTCGGGCCGCTGGACGACGAATCGCGCGACGCGATCCTCGTCGCCGCCGAGCGCACACCCGCCAGCGTCGTCCACGCGATGGACGATGCGGGCGCGCGAGAGCTCGTGGCGCGCGCGACGCTGAAGCTTCCGGGGGAGCACCAGCTCACGAACGCGACGATCGCAGCGTGCGCGGCTCGCTTCCTGGGCGCGACGGACGACGAGATCGTTCGCGGCCTCTCGCTCGCGGAGTGGCCGGGTCGGCTGGAGACAGTCGTGGCACGCGGAAGGCGCTTCTTGCTGGACGCGGCACACAACCCGGACGGCGCGCGCGCGCTGGCCGCGCATCTCGTGCGCACATTGGGCGGGGAGCGCGGCGCGGATGTGCTCGTGTTCGGCGCGCTCGCGGACAAGGCGTGGCAGATCATGCTTCCGATCCTTGCCCCGCATGCGAAGGCCCGTGTGTACGTGACGCCGCAGGGCCGCGCGCCTGCCCCCGTGGCCGAGCTAGCGAAGCTCGCGGCCGGTGAAGAGGCGACGTCCGCGGAAGATGCCATCGAACGCGCAGTGGCGCTGTCCCCGGACGGCGGACTCGTCGTGGTGGCGGGGTCCATGTACCTGGTGGGAGAGATCCGCGCCGCACTGCTGGGCCTGCCAAGGGACCCGCCCATCGCCCTCTGATCGCTGCCCCACCCGGCGACATCGCCGATGAACCGGCAACGTTGCCGACACCGAAAATCTCGTCGCCAGCGGTCAGCGTCGCTGCTTGTTCTTCGCGGGCTCCGGCAGGCTCACATCAGCGAGGGCTTTCGCGAACAGATCGAGCGACGCGAGGGGGATGGCGCGCACGTGAAGGAAGCCGGCGCGCACCGAGAAGCGCACCTTCTTGAACGCCGGGTGCCTCGCCATGCTGCGGGCGATCGCCGCCTCTGCGCGATCCGTCACGGGTTCGCCCGCGGCCTTCCGCTGGAGCAGGCGGGTCGCGGCGATGATCTCCGCCACGCTCGCCTTGGGGAACGGCACGAGCTTCGTGTGGGTGCCCTCGCGAACTGGGATCTTCAGGCGCTCGAACGCAACGGGCAGCGTTGCGCCGAGTGTACCGAACTTGGCCGTCAGGTAGTCGAGCGCCGCCGCGATGCTGGACGTTCCATACAGCTCTTCCTCTTTCGGCGTCGCATGTGCGGCGACAGCCATGTTGCGGGTCGCCGAACGCAGATCGGTGTGCAGCGCGCGCAAGAAGAAGTCGCTCGCGCTCTTGAATCCGCCGAACACGTAGAGCGGCGGATCGTGATGAGCGGCCGCTGCTGCAGCTTCCCAGAGCTCGTCGAACGCCTCGGCTCCGCGCGACTCCGCATGACTGATGCGTGCGAAGATCTTCTTCCACGCCGCAGCCAGCTTCGGATCGACCCGTGTCGTCCTTGCGACGTCCTTGGCAGTGGGCTGACGTGCAAGCTTCGTACGGCGAACGCGACGCTTCGGCATCCAGTAAGGCTAGATCGACTCGATCGGCGGCCGCAACCGGCAACGTCGCGGAGATCACCAGAGCACCACCGGCAACGTTGCCGAGACGGCGCGTTTGCCGCTTGTTGGAGAAGCCCCGAGGGCGTGTACACGACGTCACGGCTGGACGTTCGCGCTCGCTTGCGGTGGTGCCAGGGAGTCGAGAAACGCATCTAGCGAGCGCACACCGCTTGGGTCCATCGGGTCCTTGGTCCCATGGAGGCAGGACTTCATGGCCTCGTCGCCGTGCTCTCGGCGCAGCTCGCGCATGGCCGCGTCGGCCTCCACCATTTCCGCTCCGACGACGACGCCAACACCGTGTGCGACTGACAACGCTATGCCCAGGTCCTTACAGGTCCTCTCCGCGGTGCCATTCACATAGAACTCCCGTGCGCCACGGAATCGCGCACGAGCGGTCTCGAGGATCGCAGCTGCCTCCTGGTGCTTGCCGCGACTAACGAGGTTGTCGTAGGTGGGCTGTTCCAGCGGGAACAGGTAGTCGGCGACCTGGCTCGAGCACAGAACGTACTGCCCGCGGAGGTGTGCGAAGAGCAGTGCCGAACGCAAGAGAACCACCGTCCTCCACCAGAGGGACGCGTATCGATCACCAGCCTCGGCCTTTGATCTCCTGGCACCGCGCGCCACGCCGCATGATGTTTAGCAACCCCCGCGCGACAAGCGGCTCGTCTTCGACCAACAGCAGGACTGGCTCTGACACTTCGATTCCCTCCCTGCCCCGCAGGATAGCCCCACGCTTTCTGCACGTCCGCTGAGCGAACGTTCATACACCGGCAACGTTGCCGGTAGAGCGGCAACGTTGCCGGTATGAGCAGCACGACCTTGGGTCGCTACGTTATGCCCTTGTCGAGAAGGGCCGCGGGCGTGTATCCGATGATCCGCACGCCCGCACGCCGCAGAAGGAGACCGTGATGCCGAGCTTCGACATCGTCTCGAAAGTTCCCTGGAACGAGGTCGAGAACGCGCTGAATCAGGCCCAGAAGGAGCTGTCGCAGCGCTTCGATTTCAAGGGCACCGACACCGAGATCACGAGCGACGAGGAGTCGATCACCGTGGTCTCCTCGAGCGAGGAGCGGGTGAAGGCCGCGTGGGAGGTGTTGCAGGAGAAGATCATCAGGCGCAAGGTGAGCCTCAAGTTCTTCGAGGCGGAGAAGCCCACGAAGACCAGCAAGGGCGGCGGTCGCATCGAAGTGAAGGTCAAGCAAGGCATCACGCAGGAGCCTGCCAAGAAGATCATGCAGATGATCAAGGATGCGAAGATCAAGGTCCAGGCGAGCATCCAGGAGGCGCAGGTGCGCGTCTCCGGCAAGAACAAGGACGACCTGCAGAAAGCCATGCAGCTCGTGCGCGGCGCCGACCTCGGCATCGTGCTCTCCTTCAACAACTTCAGAGAATGAGCGCCCATGTCCCAAGGTCGAACCACCAGCATCAAGCCGCAGAGCCTCCGCCCGCCCGCCGAAAAGCCCGCGAGGGCTGAAAAACCGGCGAAGGCGCGCGCGCGTGAGCTGTTCGGCACCGACGGCATTCGCGGCGTCGCCAACACGCACCCGATGCTTCCGGAGCTCGCCCTCGCGCTGGGCCGCGCCGTCACGTTCGTGGCGAGCCGCAATCGCTCCCAGTCGCCGCGTATCGTGATCGGCAAGGACACGCGCCTGTCCGGCTACATGCTGGAGACGGCCATCGCGTCGGGCATCTGCTCCATGGGCGGACGCGTGCTGCTGTGCGGACCCATTCCCACGCCGGCGGTGGCCCACCTCACGACCAGCATGCGTGCGGACGCGGGCATCGTGATCAGCGCGAGCCACAACCCGTACGACGACAACGGCATCAAGATCTTCGGTCGCGACGGCTTCAAGCTGCCGGACGCACTCGAGGCAGAGATCGAAGAGCTGATGGCGGACACGGCGCGCCTGCCGCGCCCCACGGGTCCAGGCATCGGCCGCGCGGAGAAGTTCGAGGACGGACGCGGGCGCTACGTGACGTTCGTGAAGAACAGCTTCCCGCGCGAGCTCACGCTCGAGGGAATGCGCGTGGTCGTCGATGCCGCGCATGGCGCCGCGTATCGCGTCGCGCCGCTGGTCTTCTCCGAGCTCGGCGCGCACCTCACGGCGATCGGCGTGAAGCCGAACGGCACGAACATCAACCACGACGCCGGCGCGCTCCATCCGGACAAGCTTCGCGCGGACGTCGTGAAGAGAAACGCGGACGTGGGCATCGCGCTCGATGGCGACGCGGACCGGCTCATCGTGGTGGATGAGAAGGGCCAGGTCGTGGACGGCGACGCCGTGATGGCGATGTGCGCGCTGCGCATGCTGAAGAGCGGCCACCTGCGGAAGAAGACGCTGGTGTCGACCGTGATGAGCAACCTTGGCCTGGAGCGCGCGCTCGAGGCCCACGGCGGCAAGCTGGTTCGCACGGCCGTCGGGGATCGCTACGTCGTCGAGTGCATGCGAGAGAACGGCTACAACCTGGGCGGCGAGCAGTCAGGTCACCTCGTGTTCCTGGATCACGCGACGACGGGTGACGGCATCGTCGCCGCGCTCCGCGTGCTGGAGATCATGGTGCGCGAGGGCAAGCCGCTCTCCGAGCTCGCAAAAGAGGCCATGGAGCGCGTGCCGCAGATCCTGGAGAACGTGAGCCTGCCGGCGCGCCGCTCGATCGCCGACATGCCGAAGCTCACCGCAGGCATCGAGAACGCGGAGCGCGCGCTCGGGGACGGCGGTCGTGTGCTGGTCCGCTGGAGCGGCACGGAGCCAAAGCTGCGCATCATGATCGAGGGCCCGAAGGAGGACGTGATCAGGCGCATGGCCCACGAGCTCGCGGACCTGGCCCGCGCGGACATGAAGAACTAGCCCCGAATGGCCGACTCATCGAGCGAGCTTGTGCGCCCCGCGAGTGACGTGCTCGGCAGTGTGCCGAGGCCCCGGGGCCTCTTGCGGTCGTTGTCGCGGTTCGTCGTCGTCTACCGCGTGGCCTCCCGTGCACCAGAGGCGCGCGAGCCGATCGACTACCGCGGCGCCACGGAGCGGCCCGCCGGCACGCTCGCGAGCCCCGACGTGCTGAAGAAGGCCGACGAGCTGCGCCTTCGCTTCCTGGGCGTCTACGAGTACTTCGGCCTCTTCGGCTGGATCCCGCGCGAGGGCTGGGCGACGGAGGACGGCGTTCTGCGCCTCTCCGCGCGCCGTGACAAGGGTGGCGCGATCGAGTCGAGCATGTCGTCGTACTACTTCTGCACCACTTTCGACGATGGAACTGCGATCGTCACGTACTCGAAGCCAGTGCCGCCGATCCCCACGAGCGCACGCTCCGAGTCCCAGGGCGGCACGGGGGACCTGGGCGCCGACCTGGCGACGCATCGCGCCGCCGTGGAGCGCCGCCTGCTCGCGACGCCCAACGTCCGCCCTGTCCTCGTCACGACGGTCGACGACTGCCGCGCGCTCTCCGTTCACCACGATCGGTTCGCGTGCTCCGACGAGAGCATGGCGGGGATCTTCAAGGTGAGGCTCTTCGGCTGGGGCGTGCCCGCTGCCGTCGTCATCACGTTCGTGTGGACACTTCTACGTCTGCTCGGTCGCTGAGCGGAGCCCCAAAAACGCCCAGCGGTGACTCAGTTCTCGGGGACTGGCGTCGCGACCTGTGTCTGATCTATCAGGCTGCCGATGTTGTTCACCTGGGCATCCCGGCCGCCGAGCTGCCCGGTCGTGCCCGTGAAGTTCCACTCCAGGAACTTCACGATCGACGAGTGCTCCATCACCACGTGGGACACATAGTTCTTCTTCGCAAAGCGACCGATCGCCAAGAGCGGGACGCGCGTGCCGTAGGGTTGGTTGTCCACGGCGCTCGTGTCCGGCGGCTTGATGTGATCGAAGAAGCCTCCGCCCTCGTCCCAGGTGAGAAGGATGAGCGTGTTGTCCTTGTAGTCCGGCGACGTGAGGATCTTTTGCACCGCGCCGCTCACGAACGCCACGCCCGGCGAGATCTTATCGCCGTAGCCCGGGTGCTCGTTCATGTAGGTGACGGCCTTGAGGAAGGACACGTTCGGCAGCGTCTTCATGTCGATCGCCTTGCCGTACTCCGTGTAGTCCTTCATGTACGAGTGGTTGTTCTGGAACTGCGCGTAGTACTCGAACGGCACGTCACCTGGATCGTAGACGCACGGCAACGTGGGCAGGCCCAGCGGGCAGTCCGGCGGCGCGGACGGACAGGAGAAGAGCGGCGTGGCGTACATCACGTCGAAGCCCACCGCGAAGTCGGCGAACGTCGCGCCCGCGTTGAGCACCACGTCCGCGGAGGTCATCTGCCCGTTGTACGTGATGGTGCCCACGATCGGGTCCGCGCAGCCATGACCCGTGGCCGCGGGCTCGTACGTGTTGTCGGTGAAGACGTACTTTGCGGCAGCGAGGTACATGTCGTTCGACGACGTCTGTCCGACGATCGGCTGGAAATACCGGTCTGCGATGGCGTAGTCCTTCGCGTAGTCCAGGTACGGCTGGATGACGGAGGCCGGCGCGATCGCGAAGTTGCCGGCGTTCGAGCACGCAGCGCCTTGCGTGTACTTGTCCATGGCGCCGCCGTTCATCTCCGACAGCTCGCATGCCTGCGTGTGATTCGGATCGTGCGCGCCGTTCTGCTGATCGTCGAGGACCACGGGCGACGAGCCGCTCGGCTCCGTGTCCGGCGCTGCCTCGCAGCATGCAGGTCCCGTGTTGCACGAAGGGTTCGAGCCCGAAGGCGCGGTGCAGTAGCGCCCGAAGTACGTGTCGAAGGTGTGATTCTCCTGCACGATGACGACCACGTGCTCGATCTTCGAAGGGCCCGCATCCACGATCCCGGCGTCGCCCGAGTCGATCGCACCACCACCTGCGTCGACTGGAAGGATCACCTGCCCGGCGTCGTTGTCCGGCGGAGCCGCGTCCGCTACCTGTCCACCATCGCCGGTGTCTGCGCCGCCGCCGCCGCCGCCTCCGCCTCCACAGGCGCCGCACGCGAAGGCAATCGCTCCAGCGACCACCACGCCAAACGTCACCGAGGTGCCACGCATGCTTCTCTCAATGGTAGCTAACTCCCGGGGAGTTGCCTTGAAAACCATCTGGTCTTCAGATCATCTCGCTTCAGATCATCTCGAAGTAGCGCGTGTGGATCGCGACGGCGACGAGCAGCGCGATCTCCTTCGGGGCGAGGTCGCTCGGCTCGACGGTGAAGCGATCGCGGACCTTCGTGAAGCCCTCCTTCTTCGTCACGCTCATGGCGACCTTGCCGTCAGCGTCGACGCAGGAGAAGTTGTAGAGCGTGGAGAGGACGCCGGCGTCCGCGTGGTATTGCTTGTCGCCGATGGTGAGCGCGAGCTTCTTCTTGAAGGCGATCGTGGGGAAGTCCACCTTCGCGAGCTCCTTGCCCTTCGACGCGATCACGAAGTGGGTCTTGTTGAAGTTACCCTTCAGGTGGGCGAGCTCCTCGTTCGTCTTCTCGTCCCAGAGCGCGCACGAGGGTCGTGGGCTCATGAGCTCCGCCTTCACGTGGAAGGCGACATCCTCCTGACCTGCTTCGCGCACATCGTAGTAGGTGGCGAGCGACATCAGACGCTGGGTGAGCTCGTATGAGGGCATCATCCGAGGAGTATCACTTCTCCGGCTGGCAGCCGATCGCCTTCGTTGCCGCGTCGTAGGAGCACAGATAGTAGCTGGTGACGCCCGCCTTCGCGCTGGGCGGGGTCTTCGGCAATGCCTCGTTGATGTGAGGCTTCGCCAGCACCTCGCCCTGCTCCAGCATGGTGAGTGGCGCAGTGATGGGCCGCACCACGCTCTCGCCTCCGCCCTCGGGGATGCTGACCAGCGCGAGGTCGGCGCCGCCACCGATATTGTAGATCGCAGTGTCGCCTGCGCTCTTGAGCGAGGCGGTCTTGGTGTCGAGGAGCATGAGCCCGGTGGCGGTCATCTCGTAGTCGCCCGGGGGGAGCTCCACGGGTACGGCCTGTCGCGGTCCCACCGCGACCTCCTTGTGGTCGAGCGTGACAGTCACCGGCGTGGGCATGCTGTTCCGGAGGACGACCAGTGCCTTCTTGTCCTTGCAGCCCGCGGTGGCAGCACCGAGAACCCCGAGCACGAGCACTGCAAACGCGAATCCCGCACGGAGCTGCATTCCGCATTTTGAGACGAGGTATCGGCTGCGGTCAACTTCCTTCGGCTGCGACTCCCGACGCGCGGACATTCCGGTACCGCAGCTCGTCGTCTCGTAGAACGGCAACCCTTTCAACCCTTGGGGCTGTAGCAGCTGCCGTCCTTGTCGCAGCAGACGCTCGCCTGGAAGTCGCACCACACCTCGCTCGCGTCGTCTGCGGTGGTCTTGCCGAGGCAGTCGATGAACTTCTCGCCCTCGAAGCAGGCGCCGGCGGTCGCGCCGCCGAGCTTTGCCTCTGCATCGCAGTCGACGACCCACAGCTTGCTGTCGTCACAGAAGTACAGGTTCCCGCCTTCACACTCGGCCGCGTTGTCCGGGAGCGTCTTGCAGTCGGCCACGTCGGCCTTCGCAGGCTTGCGCACCTGGCGATCGGTCGATGCTTCGGAGAGCTTCTGCGACGCGACCGCGGGCGTCGTGCCACCTGCGCCGCCCTTCATCGCCTTCTGAGTCGCCGGCTTCGTGCCGCGCGCGGGCACCTTGGCGCTGTACTTCACCTCGGCGAGCGTGCTCGTGGTCTGCGCCGTGTCGACCTCCGGCCCGGTCTTGGAGCAAGCGAGCAGCGTGGCGACAGAAACGACGGAGAGGATGATGGCGCTTTTCATGCGAAGCATCGTCGTGCGGAAAGCGAAGCACGTCAACCGCTGACCGTCGTGAGAGCTATCGTCGAGAGTGATGGTTCGGTGGCGAAGATGGGTCGCGCTGCTGCTGATCGCCGTTGCGGCCGTCGTGGCGTGCAGCCCTTTTGGCGGGACTGACGCGCCCGCTCCCGGTGATGCAGCGACCGGTGACGCAGCCGCCACGTGCGTGCCCCCCACCTGCGGTGGCCCGTCGGGCCGGTGCGGTTCCGTCGACGCCTGCGGCCTGACCTTCTCGTGCGGAGACTGCGCGGCGCCCTTCGCATGCGTCAACGGGACGTGCACATGCGCGGCGCCCGCGAAGTGCGACACGCTAGGTGCAGCGTGCGGCACCTTCAGCGACGGATGCGGCAACACGCTCGAATGCGGTGGTTGCGACGCGGGCGGCAGCTGCCAGTCGACAACAGACGCAGGCTACGCGTGCTCCAGCGCGCCCTGCATACCGAACGACACTGCGACGACCTGCAAGGGTCACTGCCAGACGGTGCCCAACAACTGCGCGAAAGCGGTGAACTGCGGCGTCAGCTGCGGCGGCAGCCAGATCTGCGGCGTGGGGGCCCCGACGTCGTGTGGCTGCCCGCCTCGAACGCTGGGCCTCTTCGCGTTCCACGCCACCAGCGGCAATGGCTTTCACTGCTACGGCACCATCACCGCGCAGTGCCCGAACGACCCGGTCGACGGTCAGGTCGGCACCATGCACAACCAGGCCTACGGGAGCCTGGTTCCGCTCTCTCGCTGTCACGGCGCGAACGATTCATTTCTCCTCGCCACCACCTCGAACTGCAACGGCGTCGCCGGATACACCTACGAAGGGGTGATCGGATTTTGCTCGCCGACCCCGACGTGCAATTCGTTCCCGCTCGTCGCCTACATCAGCGGCGGAGGCGATCTGATCTACCTGCCTGCTGGCTCGGTGGTGAACGGATACACGGCGGTGGGAACGGTCTGCAACATCTGGCCGTGACGCTTCGTGTACGCGTGCAGGCGCACGCTCAGGGACAGGCGGGCGTACCTGCATCGGCGCAAGGATCCGCTGGGGGCAACAGACTCACGCGCCCACCGAACGCGGCCGGCACTGCGGTGAAGCGAATGCCCGCGGAGAGGCCTGCACACGGCGCATTGGGCTTTCTGTCTTGCTCCGGTGTCCCTGCGACGTCCGCCGCGTTGCACACGGCGGAGGTCAGTGTTCCGTACTGCTGCGTGTGGCAGATCGCGGTGCCTCCCGTCGTCACGGTACGGAGGCGCCCGATGGCGTCGGCGACGGGCCAGCGCCCCACCGCGACCGCGTCCCTCAGGTGGACGGCGCCGTTCTCCTGCGTGATGCGCGCGGTCACGGTGCCCCCCTGGAGGCTGAGGACGATCGAGTCGCTCACACGCAGATGCGTGTCGAGCGCGACGACCAGCACACCGCCGGTGACGTAGCCCACCTGGGAGACCTTTGCGGGATACGTATCCAGGTCGGCAACGAGATCGTTCTTGTCCACGAGCCAACGATCGGTCCCGTCGAACTTGGGGGGAATGGGCTTGCCCATGGTGTCGACCGTTCCACCGCACGAGTACATGGAGACCGTGATCTCGGAGTCATCGGGCGTGCCGTTGTAGCCTTGCACGCGGAGGAGCAGGCCTTTGTTGCCGTTCTTGATGGATGACAGCGCGAGACCCTGGATATCGACCAGGAGCTTCGCCGAGTCGGCGAGGCCCGCGACGGCGTTGTCGCGTCCGTCGCCGAAGACGTCGCAGTGTGCGTGGGCCGACACGCAGGATTCCCCCTCTGGATGGCACGTGCACGTGACGTCGAGATCGTAGCCGGATGGCGCGCCGGAGATGGTGCCGTTGCCGAAATCGAGATCGTCGACGGCGACGATGAAGTCGTTCGTGGCGCCCCCCTGGAACGTGGCGGGCGATGGCGGCGGGAGCGCGTGATTGCAGAGCGCGCCATCGAGGGTGCCCCCGTCGCCCATGCCGTTCGCCTGTTCGCTGCCGTCGACGGGAGCCTTCGCGTCGCTTCCGATGGTGTCCCCGGCTGTCGTGTAGCCGTTCGAGCACGCCCACACGACGACCGCGGAGGCGATCGCTGCGGCACCGAAGACGAGCGCGCGAGTCATCACCATCATCGTACACCGCGCGGCCAACCGTGCAGGTACAACCTGGAGACGACGCTCACCCTTGCGCGGCGGGGGCCGCGAATTCGCCCGCTCAGCTGAGTAGCGCTCCCGTTTTCAGCGCTGCTTCGGGTGGCAGTCGAACGTGACGGTCATGTACATCGGCTCGTTGCCGCTCGCGCCGCAGAGATCGGCGTAGTGCACCTTCGTGAGCAACGCATGCCGCGCTTCACACGTTCGCTCCGCCTTCGCCCGGAGCGCCTCCTGCGTGGAGCACGCGGACGCCGTCTCGCTGCCCAGCGCGGACGCATTGTGGGTCACGCACGCAACGCCGACGGCGAGCGCGAACATCAGTGCCATGGTCAGCCAGCTCCGCATGAAAGCCTCCGCTCAGGATCATGACGATCCTGATTCTCTGAACGGCAGCATGCGAAAGACTTGAGGACGACGTTTCAGATCTTGGGATCGCCCTTCGGTTGCTCGGGGGGT
>JANXLV010000160.1 GCA_025355005.1 Myxococcales bacterium
CGCTGCTGCGAAAGGCGCTCTTCAAGACACGCTACAACCGGCGCATCATCACGTTCCTGATCCTGCTGCTTGCCACGCAGCTCGTGCATCGCCTCTATGCACTCCACGTCGGTATGAGCATGGTGGATACGCTGCGCGTCGACGCGATCTTCACGATCACGCTCGCCCTCCTGGGGACCATGTTCATCGAGCGGTGGTTCGCGTGGCAGGCGGTCCTTGCAGCGGCGTACCTCGTGGCGACGTTCTTCTCCGACTGGATCGTTGCGCCCGGATTTGGCTTCGTCATGATCGGCGGAATCGCGTTCGGCATCTATTACTGGCGCGAGCCCACACGTGGACACAGCGGCTCGGGTGGCAGCACCACCTCCGGCTCGACTCCGCGGTCGAAGCCGTCATCTCGCCTGTGATCGACTCGATCAACTCGGTCGTGAGATGCCGAGGCGGTGGCGCACCACGTCGAGCGGCATGCTCTCTGCTTGTCGCAGCCGGCATGAAGCGTACTTATTCGTCCGTCGCATTGTTCTTGGGGTCGACCCTCGCGTTTGTTGCCTGTGGTGGCAGCGTCTCGAGCGGGCCGGGTGGACAGGGCTCGGGCGACTCGTCTGGCTCACAATCCTCGGCAGATCCCGGCTCTTCGTCATCTGCGGCCACGCCAGCGATCACGGCGTGCCGCGCGTCGTGGAAGCCCTTCGACGGGATCGCGTTGCACGCCGGGACCGAGTTCATGGAGATCGTTGGCGTGGACATGAAATGGTCCACCGGTACTTCGTGCAGCGGCGGGGTGGACCGCGAGCGCTGCCTGTCCGATCTGGCTGGGATGGAGTCAGGTGCAGTGGGCCAGCCCCTGCGGTTTGGCGTGAGCCCGCTCTCCGGTGCGCCGGTGGAGTCGGATGCGTTCTTCTCGGCCCGCGTGATCGTCACGGAGCAAGGACAGGTGCGGGTGCTCACGCGCGCGGACCTGCAGGCCGAGCTCACGCCGATCGCCAATCCGAGCACCGTCTTGTGGCCCGCCGCGAACGCCATCTTGTGGGCCGCCGCGAACGGCTTCGCGATCGACTGCCCGACCCCGCACATGGTGAACGAGACGGAGCAGTGGTATCTCGACGTCTGGTCGTGCGGTGCAGAGGCGGAGTACCGCCTGGTGAAGCGTCACCTCGCGATTCAACCGGACGGCACGTTCGCAGGGGCACTGAATGGCCCCAAGCCCGACCGGGCGCCGTGCGCCGCCAACTGGGGCGGATGACACTAGCCGTGGCGGACGAGATCTCTCAGGATCGAGTCTGACTGGGTCTTGGCCCACGCCGCGAAGTCTTTCATGTAGAGGGCTACGTCCTTGAAGCGACGGACCACTGTGTCGCGATCACCCATGGCGAGAGCGCGCGCGAAGTAGGCGGCCTCTTGCTCGAAGAGGTGCGAGAGATGCGCGGCGTCCGGGTTGGAGGTGAGGATGTCCGCGTAGAGGTCAGCGCCTTGCGAGAACATGCGGCCGATCATCGCGAGCTCGGTGCGATAGATGGGGCTCGCGAAGTCCAGGCTGCGCGAGAGGCTCGCCTTCAGGCGCTCCAGCACGCTGCCGAGCACCATCGTCTTCTCGTGGACCAGCACCTGGATGAGCGCCATCTGCGCGTCGTGCTCCTCTGCCGTTGCCTCTATGCATTCTGCACCGAATGCCTCGAACATGCGCTTCATGGCGAGAAATGCAGTGTCCCCACGACCCTTGCACAATACAACCTTCTGGCGATCGAAGCCGGACGTGGACGGGCCGAACATGGGGTGCGTGCCCACCACGGACACGTCATCCCTGGTGCTCTCCATCATCGCGGTGAGCGGCGCGCGCTTCACGGACGTGACGTCCACCAGCGTCGCGCCCGAGCGCACGTGCGGTCCGATCTCGCGGATCACGGCGTCTGTCGCGTTGATGGGAACGGCGACCATCACCAGATCGTGACGCGCAGCGAGCTCCACATTCGAGGGGCCGACGCCCAGCCCGTTGTGCTCCACGGAGAAGCCCGCGGCCGTGAGCTCGCGCACGAAGAACGCACCCATGCCCTGCGTTCCACCGATCACGGCGACCGACATCTTGGGCACCGCATCCACCAGCGCTGTGCGTTGCGCCGCGCGCGACGCCGTGAAGAGCACCGCGTACACGTCGCGCGTGATCTCCCGCGACAGCTCCGCGGCCTCACCTGCCGCCTCGAGCTCCGCCAGCAGCGATGCCTCCCGCGCGCGATCGAACGTGGGCAGCCCCTTGTCCGACTTCAGCTCGGCGACCTTGCGAACGAGCCGCATGCGCTCTGCCATCTGCGCGACGATCGCGCCGTCACACGCGGTGAGCGCCGCGCGCAGCGACTCGAGCGTCTCGGGACTGTCTGTGGGGGTCATGGTTTCCGCCGACCTGGTTAGCACGTGCCACATTCCCTGTAAAATCAGCCTGATTCCGCTGTGCGCTTGCGTGATCGGGGGCATCGGGCCTAAGTTTCCGTTCGGTGCATCGCATCTGGCTCAGGTTTGCCTTGGCGGCGTTGATGGGAGTGGTGGCGTTCGTCGTCTCCTCGTTGGTCCCGTCCTTCGCGACGGCTGCGCAGGCCGCCACTGCGCCGCTCTGTGATTTCCGCGGCGCCAGCGTCGTCGTGGAGATGCCGGATCAGCTGGTGTCGAGCGCGGGCGTGCCCGGCGTCTACAGCGACGAGAAGAGCAACGTCGAGGTCGCGGCTTTCTGCGATCATCGCGGCGCCACGATGATCGCGCCCGCTCCGCAGCTACAGTCCGAGCCCACGTGGCTCATGCTCACGCCCGGCACGGACGATCTGAGCGCCCTCATGCACACGGTCGTTCCTGGTCATCCGAACCAGGACTCGCCGACGTTCGAGCTGAGCTTTCCCGACCCGAGCATGATCGCCGCAGTGCCCACCGTGGCCCCGGCGTCGGAGACCGCGCGTGTCTCCTGTCCCGTCACGGACAGATGCCCGCTCGATGGCACCAGGAACTCGCTCGAGCGACCGCCGCGAGGCTGAGTCTGCGGCAGGTGAGACCCGGCATCGACGGGTTCGTGACCGTCCGCTCGTGAACATCATCCATTTTTCGGCCGCGTGAAGTTTGCGCGGGAGCCGCGATCCGCGGTCTCTCCTCCGCCCGCTTCACGCTCGGCCGCTCCAAGTTTTCTCGCATCTGAAAAGGAAATCGATCATGGCCAAAGACAAAGACAAAGACAGCAAGTCTGCCGAGGCGAAGCAAGAACAGCGCTTCGAAGGCAGCGGCGGCGGAATGAACACGGGCGTTGCCCTCATCGGGTTCGTCCTCTGCTTCATCGCGGGCATGGGCCTCATGTGGGGCTACGACAAGCACAACGGCGTGAAGGCTGCGGGCGGCATCACCGCCGACAGCGCGCCCGGCGGCGCGGTGTGGTCGGACAACGACTCGCCAATCCCGGTCGACAGCAAGGACCCCATGTGGGGCAACCGCGCAGCGCCCGTGACGGTCGTCATCTTCTCCGACTTCCAGTGCCCGTTCTGCAGCCGCGTCGAACCGACGATGGACCAGGTGAAGACCACCTACGGTCCAGACAAGGTTCGCCTCATCTGGAAGAACGAGCCGCTCTCCTTCCACGACAAGGCGAAGCCCGCCGCCGAGGCCGCCCAAGGCGTCTTCGCGCTCAAGGGCAACGACGGCTTCTGGAAGTTCCACGACACCGCGTTCAAGAACCAGAGCGCGCTGTCTCCCGAGTCCTACGAGAAGTGGGCGAAGGACGCAGGCGTCACGGACATGGCCAAATTCAAGGCTGGTCTTGCCGCGCACACGTGGGCGAAGAAGGTCGACGACGACCACGAGGTCGCCAAGAAGGCGGGCGTCAACGGAACGCCTGCATTCTACATCAATGGCGTCGTGCTCTCCGGCGCGCAGCCCTTCGACAAGTTCAAGGCCGTCATCGACGCGGAGCTCTCGAAGGCTCAGGCGAAGATTGCCTCTGGCACGTCCAAGGACAAGATCTACGTCGCGATGTCTTCTGACAACAAGAAGAACGCCCCCGCCCCCAAGGGCGACGACGACGACGAGAAGGCGGACGACAGCGTCTACAAGGTTCCCGTCGGCAACTCGCCGATCTTCGGAAACAAGAACGCGCCGGTCACCATCATCGAGTTCTCGGACTTCCAGTGCCCGTTCTGCAAGCGCGTCGAGCCGGCGATGAAGCAGATCAAGGACACCTACGGCGAGAAGGTCCGCATCGTGTGGAAGCACGAGCCGCTCCCGTTCCACCCGCGCGCCGAGCCGGCCGCGGAGCTCACCAACGAAGCGCGCGCCCAGAAGGGCGACAAGGGCTTCTGGGATGCACACGACAAGCTCTTCGACATCCAGCCCAAGCTGGAGGACGCGGATCTGGAGAAGGCCGCCGGTGAGCTCGGACTCAACGTCGATAAGGTCAAGGACGCGATCAAGAGCCACAAGTACAAGAAGGAAATCGACGCCGACGCCGACCTGGGCGACGACGTGCAGGCCTCTGGTACGCCGCACTTCTTCATCAACGGCAAGCGCCTCGTCGGCGCGCAGCCGTTCGAGAAGTTCAAGACGATCATCGACGCGGAGCTCAAGACCGCGAACGACATGATCGCGAAGGGCACGCCCGCGGACAAGGTCTACGAGACGATCATCGCGAACGGCAAGGGCGCGCCCCCGCCGGAGAAGAAGACCGTCCCGCTACCCACGGGCTCGTTCCCGTATCGTGGCCCGGAGAAGGCCAAGGTCGTGATCCAGGAGTTCTCGGACTACCAGTGCCCGTTCTGCGGTCGCGTGGAGCCGCAGGTCCAGCAGATCATGAAGGACTACGGCGACAAGGTTAAGTTCATCTGGCGCGACAAGCCGCTCCCGATGCACCCCGACGCGCCGCTCGCCGGACAGGCCGCGAAGGAGGCCTTCAAGCAGAAGGGCAACGACGGCTTCTGGAAGATGCACGACAAGCTCTTCGCGAACCAGTCCAAGGAAGGTGGCCTCAAGCGTGAAGCGCTCGACGGCTACGCCAAGGAGCTCGGCCTCGACATGGACAAGTTCAAGGCTTCGCTCGACTCGGGCAACCATAAGGCCGAGATGGATCTCGACAGCAAGGCCGCCGACGACGCAGGAATCTCCGGTACGCCGGCCTTCGTCATCAACGGCTACTTCATCAACGGCGCGCAGCCGTACCCGAAGTTCAAGAAGCTGATCGACAAGGCGCTCGACGAGGCCAACAAGTAAACAGCGTCGCCTTGGGCGCGATACATCCCGTCATACAAACCTTCGGGCTGCGCGCGGTGCTCACGTACGGAAGTACGTTCCGCTCCGTGCTCGACCGAAGCTTCGTCTGACGGGCGTCTCGCGCCCAATCCGACGCCGTTTGCAGAATGGATGGGACCCATGAGATTCGTCTCGTGGGTTTTTTCCTTTTTGTAGAGGGTGTAGAATGCAAGTACGTCTCCTGGTCGCGTCCGCGTTGGTGGCCGCGATCACGCTCACCGCGGCTTGCGGCGGTCCGGACAAACCCGTGGCGACGCCTGCGCCGCTCGGGTCCGCGTCATCCATGCCGCTCGTTGCCGTGGGTGACGCCGGGCGCCTGGAAGCCCCGCGAGCGGCGGAGCCAGGGCCGATCCCCGTGTTCGCCGACGACCCGCAGACGGGCAGCCGCACCGCCAAGGTGACCATCGTCGAGTTCTCGGATCTGCAATGCCCCTACTGCGCGCGGGCGGACGCGACGATGGCGCAGGTCGCGGAGTCGTACGACGGCGACACGGTGCGCATCGCATGGAAGAACTATCCGCTCTCCTTCCACGAGCACGCGCGTCCGCTCGCCGAGGCTGCACAGGGCGTCTACGAGGCCGGCGGCAACGGCGCGTTCTGGAACTTCATCCACACGGCGTTCTCGAACCAGAAGGATCAGGATGTGCCCGGGATCGTCGCTCGCTGGGGCGCGCGCTCCGGCGTCGACGGCAACGCGATCGAGCAAGGCGTGCGATCGAAGCGCTGGGCGGAGCGCGTGGAACGCGACCTGACACTCGCGCGTGAGCTGGGCGTCAACGGAACACCTGCATTCTACATCAATGGCGTGCTGCTCTCGGGCGCCCAGCCTTTCGACAAGTTCAAGTCGGTCATCGACAGCGAGATCGAGCACGCGAATGCGCTGGAGAAGAGCGGCACACCACGCGAGGCCGTCTATGGCGTCGCCACGCGCGAGAACCGCAAGGACGTAAAGCCCGGCCACGACGACGACCAGGAGGACGAGGAGCGCGCAGAGACCGCTCGCCTCTACAAGATCGAGATCGGCAAGAGCCCCGTCCGCGGTCTCGCCACCGCGCCGATCACCATCGTCGAGTTCTCCGACTTCCAGTGCCCGTACTGCAAGCGCGTCGAGGAGACGTTGAAGCAGGTGCAGATCAAGTACGGCGACAAGGTCCGCTTCGTCTGGAAGGATGAACCACTGCCGTTCCACCCGCGCGGAGCCCGCGGCGGAGGTGGGGCGAGACGTGCGCGCGCAGAAGGGCGACGCGGCGTTCTGGGACTTCCACGATCGCATCTATGCGGCGGCGCCCGCGCTCGACGACGCGGACCTCTTGCGTGCGGCCACGGGGGCAGGGGCGGACGGACCGAGGGCGCTCGCGGCGGCGAAGGCGAAGAAATATGCGGCGGGGATCGGCGCGGACGAAGATCTTGCCGACGACGTGCAGGCCAGCGGCACGCCGCACTTCTTCATCAACGGTCATCGTCTCGTGGGCGCGCAGCCGCTCGAGAAGTTCTCCGCCATCATCGACGACGAGCTCACCAAGGCCAACGCGCTCATCACAGCGGGGACGCCCGCAGCGAAGGTCTACGAGGTGCTCACGGAGAAGGGCGCCGGCGCGCCCGAGCTGGAGCGAAGGACCGTCACGGCGAACCCAACGGCTCCGTTCCGCGGTGCCGCGAACGCGAAGGTCGTCATCCAGGAGTTCTCGGACTTCCAGTGCCCGTTCTGCAAGCGCGCAGAGCCGACCATGGACCAGATCCTGAAGGAGTACGACACGAAGGTGAAGCTCGTGTGGCGCAACATGCCGCTCTCCTTCCACAACGACGCGCAGCTCGCAGCAGAGGCCGCGATGGAAGTGCGCGCGCAGAAGGGCAACGCCGGCTTCTTCAAGATGCACAAGGCGCTGTTCGATCACCAGGCGGACCAGGGCGGCCTGGAGCGCGTGGCGCTCGCCTCGTACGCGAAGGAGATCGGCTGCGACATGACCAAGTTCGAGGCCGCGCTGGACAAGCACACGCACAAGGCCGAGATCGACCGCGACGCGAACGACGCGCAAAACGCTGGAATTCACGGCACTCCAGCGTTCGTCATCAACGGCTACTACATCTCCGGCGCGCAGCCGTACCGCCGCTTTCGCAAGGCGATCGAGCGCGCGTTGTCGGAGCCGCCGCCCCCGCCGCCCGGCGTGCTGGGCAAGCAGGATGTCAAGGTGGGCACCGGCCCGGCCGCGAAGGCTGGCGACACAGTGCGTGTACACTACACTGGAACTCTGACCGACGGAAAAGAGTTCGACAGCTCGCGCACGCGCAACGTGCCGTTCGAGTTCACGCTCGGGCGCGGCTCCGTCATCCGTGGCTGGGAAGAAGGGATCGTCGGCATGAAGGTGGGCGGGCGCCGGAAGCTCACGTTGCCGCCCGAGTTCGGCTACGGCGAGAACGGCCACCCGCCGGTGATTCCGCCGAAGGCCACGCTGCTCTTCGACGTGGAGCTGCTCGAGATCAAGTGAACATGGGGCGCCCGCGCAAGCAGAGCATCGCGGCGATCCTCACGGGGGTCGTCGTGCTTGGTTGCGCGGGGTCTGCGCACGCTGTGGAGCACGAGCACCGCTTCGGTATCGGGCCCTCCTACGCGGCGCTGAAGGTCGACGACAAGTCCACGATGAGCACGGGCGTCGGCACGGCGCTCCACTACACGTACGGCGCCACCGACATGTTCGACGTGCTCGCAGAGGCGAGCTGGACGGACGTCGCGCTCCATCAGGACCAGGACAACAAGGACTCACCTCGCACGCGTCCATCGCAGGTGAGCTCGCTCGCGCTCGGTGCCGCGTACGTCGTGGACGTCGCCCTGTTCACGCCGTACCTGGGCGTGATGGGCGGCGGCACCACGCTCGCGGGCGGCACGCTGG
>JANXLV010000139.1 GCA_025355005.1 Myxococcales bacterium
CGGCATCTGTTACACGGTGACGCGCAAGGGCAGCTTCGATCAGCGCCGCGGCGTCGAGGGCCTGCGCCTTCTCGGATGGTTGGTCAAGGACGAGACCGGCTCCCTCGTGCTCTCCCTCTACCCGCATCGCGGCGCGCCCGCCGTGCTCTGGCGCCCGCAGCTCTCTGGCGAGGACGCCTTCATGTTCACGTCCGCGTTCGTCGCCCTCGCAAAGTCGCACCGCGACGAGCGCAAGGAAGCCGCCGAGGCGCGCAAGTCCGCTCCGGTCCGTCGCGTCGACCCCCAGTCCGTTGCGCGCCTCTTCACCGCACCGATGCGCCGCGCTGGCTGAGCATGCTACGAACGTGCGGTCATGCCGCGCGCGCTCGTCCTGTTGCTGTTCTTGGTCGCATGCATTGCGCCTGGATGCGGTGAGCACGGACAGGAGCCCTCGAAGACTCCATCGACGCCAGCGTCCGTCGCGCTGCTGGACCCCGGTCCACCGCCGCCCGACGACGCAGACGATCCGCCGAAGCGCGAGGACGGAAGGCTTCCCGCTGGCGTCACGCCAGAGCACTACACGCTTTCCCTGAAGATCGTTCCGGGCGACGAGCGGTTCAGTGGCACCGCGCGCATCGACGTGAAGCTCGATCGTCTGACGCGCGCCGTGGTGCTCCACGGAGCAAACCTTCACGTGACGCGCGTGTCCGGGCTGACCGTGGGTCGCGAGGTGTTCGGGACCAGCCACACGCGCGCGGCCTACGGTGACCACGCCGAGGAGGAGCTCGTGCTTGCGTTCCAGGCGCCGCTCGCGCCGGGCAACGCGACGCTGATCATCGAGTACGACGCGCCCTTCGACAAGGAGCTCTCCGGGCTCTATCGCGTGAAGGAGAAGGAGCACTACTACGCGTTCACGCAGTTCGAGGCGACGTCCGCCCGCCGCGCATTTCCCTGCTTCGACGAGCCCGGCTGGAAGACGCCGTTCGACATCAGCATTCGCACGCCCTGGGGCCTCTTGGCCGTCGCGAACACGCGCGAGGTCGACAAGGTCACGGACAAGGAGGGCACGCTCTACCGCTTTGCCACCACGAAGCCGCTGCCCACGTACCTGGTGGCCTTCGCCGTGGGCGATTTCGACGTGCGCGAAGGCGCGACTTCACCCGTGCCGATTCGCGCGATCACGGTGAAGGGAAAGAAGGACCTCGCCGGGCTCGCGCTGGAGGCGACCGCGAAGCTCACTGCGACCCTCGGCGAATACGTGCAGGTGCCCTACCCGTTCGACAAGCTCGACATCGTGGCCGTCCCCGATTTTGCGGCGGGCGCGATGGAGAACGCTGGATTCATCACGTTTCGCGAGGACGCGCTGCTGGTGTCGGACACCGCGCCGCGCAGACAGAAGCGACGCATGGCGCAGCTCATCGCGCACGAGGTCGCGCACCAGTGGTTCGGAAATCTGGTGACCGCGGCGTGGTGGGACGAGCTGTTCCTGAACGAGGGATTCGCAACATGGTTGGAGGATCTCGCCACGGACCGCGCTTATCCCGCGTTTGGCGCGCGCCTCGACTCCGAGCTGGAGATGGACAGCACGTTCGACCTGGACGCGCTGCCGAGCACGCGCTCCGTGCGGCAACCCGCGCGCAACTCGAACGAGATCATGGAGGCGTTCGACAGCATCACGTACCGCAAGGGCGCGGCCATCCTGGCCATGCTCGAAGGGTACGTGGGTCGCGATGCATTCCAGCGCGGCGTGCGCGACTACCTCACGCGCTTCGCCTACAAGACCGCGACCACGCGTGATCTCCTCGCGTCGCTCGAGGCCGGCTCCGGCAAGAGCCTCGCGCAGATCCTCGACCCGCTCACGGCTCGTGCGGGCGTACCGCTGGTGCGCACGCAGGCCATCTGCGACAAGAGCGCGAAGACCACGCTGACCTTCGAGATGTCGGAGTGGATCGCCTTTGGCGAGCCGCGGCGCGCGCCGCCCACGTGGACGCTGCCCATCTGTTACCAGACCGACAAGTCCGAGGCCTGCATCGAGCTCCGGCCGGGCAAGCCCGTGACGCGCGAGGAGCCGGGCTGCGTGGCCTTCGTGAACCCGAACCGCGATCATGGCTACTACCGCTATGCGCTCACCCGTGACCGACTCGTCGCGCTCGCGAAGGCGCGTGGCCTCGATCCGTCGAGCCGCGTCGAGCTCATCTCCAACGCGTACGCGCAGGTGCGTTCCGGCGACCTGCCTGCGGACGCGATCCTGGAGCTCTTGCCTCTGTTCGACGCTGACCACGAGCGCCACGTGGTGCAGACGGTCATTGGCGTGCTCGCCGGTCTGTCTGAGACCTCCGTCGGCGACGCCGCGCGGCCCGCGTTCGAGGCATACGTGCGCGCGCGGTTGGATGCGCACGCCCGGGTGTACGCGAAGAAGAGGAAGCCCACGGAGGATGACATCCTCGGCAAGCGCGCGACGGACGTGGCGCAGGTCACGCTGGGCAACGATCCAGCGGCGTCGGCAAGGCTCGATTCGCTCGCGCGCTCATGGCTGAAGGATCACCGCTCCGTTGATCCGGACCTTGCGCAGGCTGCAGTGGAGGTAGCCGCGCGCACGGCGAAGGAGCCGCGCTACGCCGAGCTGATTCAGGCGATGAGCGCGGCCAGGGACCCCTCGGACCGTCAGATCGCGGTGCGCGGGCTCGGCGGCATCGACGACCCCGTGCTGTTCGACAAGGCGTACGGTCTCGCGCTCACGGGGGAGATAAAGTCGCAGGAGCTGTATTCCATGCTCGCGTCGGCGCTCACGCGGCGCACTGCGCGTGCGCACGCAACCGACTACGTGCTGCTGCACTGGGACGAGCTGCGAAAACGTCTTCCCGCAGACCTGGGGCCCGACCTGACGCGCGTGGTGGCCACCGCGTGCTCGGCCAAGGAGCTCGACCGCCTCACGTCATTCGTGGAGCCACGCGTGAAGGACATCGACGGCGCGGAGCGCACGTACCGCGCCTACGTGGAGCGTGCGACCCAGTGCGCGCGCGTCCGCGATCAGACGGAGCCAACGGTGCGCTTCGTGCTCACGAAGAAGATGCGGTAGGCGGCTCTTCTGGATGGGCGTGGTCGCCCTCCGGCAGCGTGGGCACTGGCGGCCGCGACTCTCCCGCGCTGTCGATCGCCAGCTTGAAGAGGACGGGCCCCACCATTTCGTTCACGGCGACCGCCGCGATTCCGAGCGCCTTGAATTCGGTGCCGAAGCCCGGAAATTGTTTCTCCACGAGCGCCGCAAAACCGAGGGCCAGACCGGCCTGCGAGATGAGCGGCGCAAAGCCCCATTTTTTCACGGTCGGTGGATCGTTGGCGATGCGGCTCGCGGCGCGTCCAAGGCCCCAGCTGAACAGCGCGCGCGCGCCACAGAGGATCAGCGTGACGGGCCAGAGCTTGCGCAGGAGCGGAACGTCCAGGTGCGCGCCCGCCGTCGCGAAGAACACGACGTAGACGAGGCCGCCCGTCCACTCGATCTGGTGCAAGAACTTGTCGCCCTGCTTCGAGAGGTTCTGCACGACGAACCCGGCGACCATGAACGTGAGCAGCGGGTCAAAGTTCAGGTAGCCGAGGACCTCCCACGCACCGAAGCCGAGCGCGAGAAGGACCACCACGAGCTGCTTCTCCACGAGCTTCACGTACGCAGCGAGCAAGAGGCCGAGCGTCGTGCCGATCGCGACGCTGCCGAGGAGCTCGTGACCGAGTTCCTTGAACGCGCCGAACGAGAACTCTGCGCCCGGCACCAGGAGCGGCTTGGCGATCGTGAACGCGGCGGCCAGGTTGACCACGACCACGACGTCCGACGTCATGACGAACGAGAGCGCGTAGCGCGCGAGCGGCCCCTGCGCGCGCGTCTGCGAGAGGATACCGAGCGTGGCCGACGGGCTGCGCGTCGTCGCGAGCACGCCCCACAGCAGCGACACGCCGATCATCTGCGCGACGCCAAAGTCCTTCGCGAACGGAAGCATGGGCTTCAAGCAGAAGAAGAGGGTCCCGACGAGTACGATGCCTCCGACGGTCTGCACCAGCGTTGCCCACCCGAGCGTGCGCACTCCCTCCTTCAAGATGGAGATACGGAGCTCCGCGCCGCCCGCGAGAGCGATGAGCGCGAGGGCGAGCGAGTTGACCTTCGAGAGCAGCTGCACCGACTCGTGATCGATGAGGTGGAGGATGTGCGGCCCCGCGAGGATCCCGCACACGAGGTAGCCCGTGAGGTGCGGCATCCGCAGTGGCTCGAGCACCTCCGCCAGCAGCGCGCCGCCGAGCAGGAGAAATCCGACCGCCGCGATGGTTCCGAGATCGCCCTTGTATTCGGGCGCGACGCGGCTCGCGACGAAGAGCAGCGCGAACACGATGATCAACGAGAACGCGCTCGAGAGGAGACCCGGCTTCTTGCCGCGCGCTGCGCCGCTCATTGAACGACCTCGTTGTGTTCGTCGGGGGTGTCGGAGCCGAGGTTCTCCTCGGACGGCGGCGGTGGCGGCGTGAAGACGACCGGCGGTTCGATGTCACCCGTGCGGAGCAGCGCAAGGCGGAGGCTGCGCGGGCCGACGATCTCACCGACCAGCGCGCAGGCGACCGCCGCCACGAGCACCGTGTCGCCGATCACACCAGGCATGCGCAGCGCGAACGACAGGCCAACCGCGATGGAGAGAGCGCCGGACGAGACGAGCGCGAGCCCCAGCGTCTTGCCCGTCTTTCGCGCGGGCTCGGACTGCATGCGCATCATTCCGCCGGACGCGAGCTTGCCGACGAACCGCGCCGCGATCGCCGCGACGACGAGCACGATGAGGAGCTTGTTCTCCGTGACTACTCGCACGTCGAGCCGCGTGCCGGCCAGAAGCAGCGTGGGTAGAACCACCGCGCGCTCCGTGGGCCGAACCAGCACGCGCAGAGCGCCGCGATGTTTGGAGAAGCCAAGCATGATCCCCATCACGAACGTGACGGCGGTGGGCAACAGACCGAAGCGCGCTGCGATGCCGGAGCCGAGGAGCAGCGTCCCGATGAGGGCGGCCCAGACCTCGTGCCCCTCCGTGTTGCGGATGAGGAGGATCGCGACGCCGCCGAGCAAGAGGCCGAGCACGGCGGTGGCGGCGATGAAGCCGCCGATGGGGATGGGTATGTGGACGGCGGAGCCGACGCTCGCGCTCATCGCGAAGAACACTGCGGATGCCAGGATGGGCGCGAAGTCGTCGGAAGAGCCGAAGCCGGAGATGATCTCGGTGAGCTTGCCCTTCGCGCCATGACGGGCCTCCGCCCAGCGGACAACGTGGCGCGTCGTCTCGGCGCACGCGGCGCCGATGCCTCCGGCGAGGAGGAGGCAGCTCTTCGTGTCCTCTATGTGGAGCAGCCGCGCGAGCGGAAATACAGCCGCGAATACGAGCGCACCGGTGAGGAGCGTCGACACCGCGCCGAGGACCATCACGCGCAATGGCGCGCGACGCTCGCCAACGAAGCCGATGTCGAGCCCGATGTTGAACGTGAACCACGCCAGCGCGACCTGCAGGATCGGCTCGAACTGATCGATCATCGCGCGGTCGACCATGCCGAGCGCGAACGGTCCGACCGCGAAGCCAAGCGCGACGAACTCCAGACCCGACGCAAGGCCGACACCGCGACCGCGGCCGCCGACCAGGAAGCTCCCGACGGCGGAGAGCGCCAGGAGCACCATGAGAAGGACGATGGAGCTCACGTCTTCTTGCCCTCGCTCTTCTCCTTCACGGGCGGCACCTGGCTGGCCTGCGTCGGCTGCGGGAGATCCGGCGTGAACTGGGAAGACGCGGTGATCGACACGGGCGGCGGAGGGATGGACGGGATCGAGATGTGCGCGGGCCCGTCGTCGTCGGGGATCTGGCCCGAGGCAATGCGTGCGAGCGCGCGGCGGATCGCGGCCTCGAGGGCGCCCGAAGAGGGCTCCTCCGCCGTCACGCGATAGCTCGCGCTCTCCGCATCGATCGAGATGAGCTGGATGCGGGACTTCGCGCCAACGGGCCGGATCTCGGCGTCGAGCACGCGGCGCGCGGCCGTCTCTGGGGTACCGCGCACGGTGAGCTCCACCTGCGTGAGCGGCAGCTTGCCGACAACGCGGGTGGGCTGGAAGAGGGACATGAGGTGCGGAACGCGGAGCTCCGAGCCCTCGCGCTCGAGGAGGCGGACCTCCATCAAGGACACGGCGATGACGCGACCGGCGCGCGGCCCGAGCTCCACGTACTCACCCCGCTTGAGCTTGCGGCCGAAGACCACGAGCGCGCCGGCGGCCACCGAAGCGAGCACGGGCGTGCTCGCGAGACCGAGCGCAAACAGCGCAAAAAGCCCCGCGCGAGAGAGCGCGCCGTCATCGGAGCCCGTGATGAGCGGCGTCGCGACGAGCAACGCGAGGACGACGATCGAAACGCGCATGATCGCGCTGACGGGGCGCGCGAAGTCCGAAGGCATCCACGCCACGCGGGTCTCTCCGCGCGACACGCTCTCCATGAAGAGGCCGACGAACCGGATGAGCACGAAGACCACACCGGTCGCGACGAGGACGATGACGAGGAGCGGCAGCGCGCTTCCGACGCGCGACACGAGGGCCGAGATCGGCTGGAGGACCAGGCCACCGAGGCGCTCCGTGTAGCCGCGGGTCGCGTCGAACAGAGATAGGCCGAAGATGAGCCAGCTGTAGGCGATGGCCACCTGCGAGATCCGGTGGAAGATGGACACGGCAACGGAGATCGCGCCGCGCACGGCGGCGACGCTGAGGACCTCGATGTTGCCGACGCGCAGGCCGCCGAGGCGATCGGGGTGCTCGGTCAGGAACGTGCGAATGCGCGTGGCAAGCTCGCCCACGCGGCCAAGCAGAAGGAACGCGATGAGGCCGCTGAAGACGACGAGTGAGACGGAGAAGACGGTGGTGGCGATGCGCGAGCGCTTCTGCTCGTTGTGAACGCCGTCCTCGAAGCGCTCGGTGGCCTTCGCGGAGAGCACATGCAAGCTGGGCTCGCCTGAAGGCGCGACGTCGTCCTCGGTCAAGGTGAGGACCGGCGTCTTGCCCGCGTAAATGACCGCAGCGCCGGGTGAGCTCTCGTCGTCCTTGATGTCGCCGATCTCGTCGGCCTTCTCGAGCAACGTCTCGATCGCCTGGTTGGCGGCGCGGGAGCGGTCGAGCGCGGACTTGTCACCGCGCGGGGCGCGAAGCGTGATCACGACCTTGTCGCGGATCTTGACGTCGGCGCGGGCGGCCGTCGCCGCGGCACTGGACGAAGGCGATGGACCGGAGGGCGCGCTCCCCTGTGGCGCGGCCGCGTTCGCGGAGGCGACGCCAGCCGCGAGCATGAGGAGGCAGACCGCAGCAAAGATGACGGTGAGCAAGGAGCTCAGTGGGGCGAGGCCGCGGTTCACGATTTACCTTTTCTTGCCGCTCAGAGATAGATGGAGAGGCCGATGGCCAGTGCGGGGTACTCGAGACGCACCGTGAGCGCGAGGCGCTCCGTGAAGTGGTAGCGGCCACCGACCCCGAGGATGGGATCGACGTAGTGGAGCCCGCCGAAGGTGATACCAACACCGGCCTCCACGAACAGCGAGAAATGCGAGAGCAAGAAGAAATTCCACTGTCCGACCACGGGCACGAACAGCGCGGCGCCATTGAAGACGAAGAAGTCCGCACCAACCCCGATGCCGAGGTTGTTGTTGATGCTCGGAATGGGGCCATTGCCGATGAGCGGGAACGTGGCGCGGACACCTGCGCCGAAATTCCCACGCCACGCATTGAAAGGGCCGCCAAACGCGAGCAACCCGTGCGGCTCTATCTCGAGGTGGTAGTCCGGGTGCTCCCCCGGGTTACCGATGATGGATGATTCGTTTCCCGACGGAGCCGCGTCTGCGTGAGGGGCGACCAACGCAAGCGCGACGGCAACACCGAGAGCCCTCGCCTTCATGAAACGAGCTTGCCCTATTTGAAAAAGAAAAGCTCTCACAAGAAGGCACACAAGAACGCCCCACCACCCAGCGCTTCTGTTTGGTAGCCCCTCCCGGGGTCGAACCGGGATGATCTTGCGATCCGCGGATTTTAAATCCGCTGCGTATGCCATTCCGCCAAGGGGCCTTGTCGTTTCACCGGATAGCGCATCGCACAGCGGAAAGAAAACGCGAACGGTGGTCAGGCCAGCGGACCGACCTTCGCTTCCACTGCGGCCACTAGCTCGCGACGTGACAAGAGGCCCGCGACGGCCGCGATGTCCTCGTACAGCGGGCGGTCTGCCGTCATCTTCGCGACGACCTCGCGGACCTTCGCGAGCGCAACGCCGACGCCCGCGCTCGGCTTGAGTGGCGCGCGCTGATCGAGGCCGGCCGCGGCCGTCATGATCTCGATCGCGAGCGCGTTCTTCGTGTTGTCGACGACGAGACCGAGCTTCTTCGCGGAGACGGAGCCCATGCTCACGTGATCCTCCTTGCCCGCGGAGGATGGGATGGAGTCCACGCTCGCCGGATGCGACAATACCTTGTTCTCGCTCACGAGCGATGCGCTTGCGACCTGCGCGATCATGAAGCCGGAGTGAAGGCCGCTGGATGCGGCGAGGAACGGCGTGAGGCCGGACGACAGCGCCGGGTTCACCAGCTGCTCCACACGACGCTCGCTGATGTTCGCGAGCTCCGCGGTGGCCATGGCCGCGAGATCGAGCGCGAGCGCCAGTGGCTGCCCGTGGAAGTTGCCGCCGCTGACGATCTCCGTCTCGCCGCGATCCAGGAGGACGGACGGGTTGTCGGTGACGCTGTTGATCTCGCAGCGCAGCACCGAACGCACCCACCCGAGCGCGTCGCGGCTGGCGCCGTGCACCTGTGGCATGCACCGCAAAGAATATGCATCCTGCACCTTCTTGCAGTCGCGGTGGCTCTCCGCGATCTCGCTCTCGGCGAGCAGCGTGCGGAGGTTCTTCGAGACCGTGAGCTGTCCCTGGTGCGGGCGGATCGCGTGGAGTCTCTCGTCGAACGGCTTGGACGAACCCTTCAACGCCTCCAGGCTCATCGCGCCCGCGACGTCTGCGGCGGTGAGCAGCCGCTCCACCTCGAGCAGCGCAAGCACGCCGAGCGACGCCATGTACTGCGTGCCATTGATGAGCGAGAGCCCTTCCTTCGCCTCCAGCACGACCGGCGTGATCTTCGCCTCGCGCAGGACCTCGAGCGAGGCACGGAGCGGGCCGTCACCGAGGCGCGCGTGCCCTTCACCGATCATCGTGAGCGCGAGATGCGCCAGCGGCGCGAGATCTCCCGATGCGCCGACGGACCCCTGCGACGGCACCTTCGGCGTCACCCCGGAGTTGAGCATCTGCGCGAGCAGGTCCACGAGATCCTCACGCACGCCCGAGTGACCGAGCGCGATCACCTGCGCCCGCAGCAGCATCATCCCACGCACCGCGGGCACTGGCAGATCCGTCCCGATGCCAGTCGAGTGCGAACGCACGAGGTTCTTCTGGAGGTCACGCACCTCCTTCGCGTCGATTCGTGTCTCCGACAGCGCACCGAAGCCCGTGTTCACTCCGTAGACATTCGGCGCTGCGTCTCCCGCGACGATGATCTCCTCGATCGCCTTGCGTGAGCGGCGCATCTTCTCGCGCGCCTGCTCGGCGACCGCGACCGGACGACCACGCACGGCGACGTCCTCGAGGTCGGACAGCTCGAGCGGGAGACCGATGAGCACGGGACTCAAGACTTCCTCGCAGACGTGTTCATGGCTGCTTTATACACCCATCGCTAGAACGTGAAGCCAGTGGCGCCGCCTACCCTCGGGCGAAAGCCTTCGCCGTAGATGGCGGAGGTCGCGGCGAGCTTCTGTGCGCCCTCGAACGACTTGCTCGTGTACGTGTATTCGAAGCCGCCAGTGAGGGCGAAGTAGAAGACCGGCGAGATCGTCGCCTCCGCGCCGAACTCGAACGCAAAGCCGTGACGCGAATACGGCAGCGCCGGGGTCTGCGTGAGGTTGCCCTGGGCGTCCTCGTTGCTGTGGCGCAGCGTGAACTGGGACACGACAAAGCGGGCGTCGCCGTAGAACCGCGCGACCGCGATGTGACTATGGGTCACCGGCACGGTTCGATAGCGATAGCCGAACTCCAGCCCCTGCCCCTTCAGGATGTCCTTCGTCGGATTGCGAGCGCCCTGGAGGATCGCGAGATAGTCGAGCGTGGTGAAGTACACGGCGTACGGCGCAACGACGATCGCGTGGTTCTCCGCGACGCGGATCGAGCTCTCGACGACGAAGCGCTGGGTGAGCAACGCCGAGATGGGCTGCAAGCCGAGGGTCACGCGCTTGTGCTTGTCCACGATCGGGATGAGCGGGGAGCCGTCGTCGGCGTACACCGGCGCGACCCAAAGCGAGGCGAACAGAAATCCCGTAAGCGCTGCTCGCGAGAAGGGTCGTGACACGCGGACGAACATTCGCAGACAAAAGGGCGACAGGGGAAGCACGAACCGCCGCATGCGGAGGAGAGTCGCGCGATTCATTCGAATCGGGCGCCCAACCTCGGGCCGCGTGAGTCGTTCCTCCCCTGCGGGACCGCCTCGCATTGCGCGGGCGGGTCGTCAGCGGATGCGGCCGCGGCTCCTGGCGAGGAGCGCTTGGATGGCCTTAGGTCCGCCGACTGGCTTGGATCAAATGAGACGCGTGTAGACTGCTGACGACTCCGTTCCTCCATCGCTTGTCGTCGCGTGGACCCACATTGGTGCACATCGTACGCCAATGGCGGCCGCTAGTAATATCGGGCTGTTACAGCTGATATTGAGCAATGCGCCAGAGGATTCAGGATCCATCATCGTGTAGGACAATGAAGGACTTCGTGCGCAAATCCGTTCGACTTCGCATGGTTGAACTGACTTCCGGCGGGTGGTTTCGTCTCGATCCACTGCTGGGGCGAGATTCGTCGCCACGAAGGGCCTCGACAAAAGTATGCTCCGCGCGCCCGAGCCCATGAATCCCGCTCTTCTACCCTTCTTTTTGGCCCCCACCGTCGCGCTCTCCCTAGAGGCGTCGCCCCCTCCCTCCCCGGCGCTCTCCGCACCGTTTCCGCAGCCGGAGATCGTGGAGCTGCCGGACATGCCGCCGAAGGAGCTCGCGCCCCTGCGGCTGGAGACCGCGCGCCCCCCAGTGGAGAAGCCAGAGGCAGACCTGATCCGCCTCACGCTTCATGGTGAGTACCAGCTTCGCTACAACGTGATGCGCAGCTTCCCAATGACACCGACGGCGTCGGCGGTGAACGCGCGGCCGGCGCTCGTGGGGGACTCGCTCGCACAGAACCAGTGGGTCAACCACTGGCTGCGCATCACACCGCGCTTCTCGGTGAACGATCAGATCGAGATCGTCGGCCAGCTCGATCTCACGGGCGTCGTCGTTGGCGAGATCGCGCACGACGTCTCCACCGACCGCACGCCGCGCGACCAGTACAACGGCTTCTCCAACGTGGACCCGCGCTGGCTCTACGCGGACATCCACACGAAGGTCGGCCTGCTCCGCGTGGGGCAGCAGCCCAGTCACTGGGGCCTCGGTATCATCGCGAACGACGGCGATCACCCGTCCGTGTTCGGCGACTACCGCTATGGCGCCGTGAACGAGCGCATCCTGTTTGCGACCAAGCCGGGCGGCAAGGACAGCGACGTCACCGTCGCGATCGCTGGCGATCTCGTGTTCCGCGACAACACCGCGCGCCTCAGCGACGGCGACCACGCGTTCCAGGGCGTCCTCGCGGCGATCTACGAAAAGAAGAACGTCGAGCTCGGCGTGTACGGCGTGTACCGCAACCAGCAGAACGACCGGAAGAGCGGCGGCAACGACATCCTCGGCTACACCGACAAGCTGGAGGTCGGCGTGCTCGACGTCTTCGGGCAGTTCACGTCGCACGTCCCGGGCGTGGACGCGTACCTCTTCGGCGCGATCGAAGCGGCGACGATCTTCGGCTCGACCAATTACCTTCGCACCGTCGACCAGACCGCGCAGGGCACGTCGGTGCTCGTTCGTTCGTACGGTGGCGCGGCGCAGCTCGGCGTGGCGCACGTCTCTCGCGGCGAGCGCAGCAAACGCCTCCTCTTCGAGGACGACGCGAAGACGAAGAAGCCGCAGCGCTATGGCGATATCGTCGCGCAGATCGAGGTCGGCTACGCCTCGGGCGACGCGGACCCGCTCGACGGAACGGAGCGCCGCTTCACGTTCGACCCGAACCACAAGATCGGGCTCTTGCTCTTCGACGAGGTGCTCCGCTGGCAGACGGCGCGCTCCGCCAACGCGGCGAAGGACCCGCTGCTCTCGAACGGCGCGCGGCCCTCTCCGGGCATCGACCTCTACCCGTCCCAGGGCGGCGCATATGGTGCAGAATACATCAATCCGACGGGCATCTACCGTCCGCGGCCATGGCTCGATCTGAAGGGCGGCGCGGTCATCGCGCAGTCCACGGCCGACGTCGTTGATCCGTATCGCGTCGTCACCTCCGGCAACTACGTCAACGCGCGCGGCGGCGACCCCAAGCGGCACGACCTGGGCGTGGAGCTCGACGCCGGCGTGGAGGTTCGTGCGGATCTCGATCGCGGGATCGTCGGGACGCTTGGCGCGCAGGGCGGTGTGCTCTTCCCCGGCAGCGCGCTCGCGGATGCTGGCGGCGCGACCTACAAGACCCCGTGGATCACGATGACGCGCGTGGGGGTGATGTTCTGATGCGCGCATCTGCTCTCTTCAGCCGCGCGGCGCTCGTGTGCATGGCCGCGGGCTCCATCATCGCGTGCGGTGTGGACACGATCCCCAGCGGCGAGAAGCTCACCCCGCCCGGCGACGGCCCCGTCGTGAAGTTCGACCTGCAGAAGCGTCCGTTGCCGGACATCCCGCTCCCGAACGACGTCGCGACCTTCCCCGACCCCACGAGCCGCACCGGCCGTCGCCTGAACGCGAGCCTCATCTCGCCCACCATCATGGAGTCGAAGCTGCGTGAGGCGTTCGACGACATGGAGGGCTGGGGCACGACACAGCCCATCTCCGTCGGGTTCGCCAGGAGCGCCAAGCAAGCGCCGGGCGACGCCGCGATCGATCTGCAGGATTTCGCGGTCCGCATGCAGGATGCAGGCTTCGATTTCTCCGACGACCCGGTCTACGTGATCAACCTGACGACGGGCATTCCCGTCTTCATGGACGCGGGCACCGGCATGTACCCGATCACGCTGCGCGATCCGTGGAAGTACTTCGTCAACGACTCGAAGGCGAGCGAGCCGAACCTGGTGTTCGAGACGCAGGAAGAAGGCATCGGCCTCACGCAGGCGGACTACCGGCCGTCGCTGGACCGCGACTTCGACGGCGTGCTCGACCACCCGAACACGCTCGGCACGCAAGGCGTCGCTGGCGTCGACAACCTGCTCACGTGGTACGAGCGCGAGACGGACACGCTGATGCTGCGGCCCGTCGTCCCGCTCGACGAGCACACCGAGTACGCCGTCGTGGTGACGGACCGCATGCGCGGGTCGAACCACAAGCCAGTGCGTTCGCCGTTCCAGCACATCCATCACCCGGAGCAGCCAAACGCCGCCGTGCGCGTTGCCTCGGTGCTGTCGGACAAGACCCGCTCTGCATACTTCGGTGACCTGGCCGGCACCGGGCTCGACCACGTGGCGTTCACGTGGACCTTCACCACGCAGCCCACGTCGGAAGATCTGCGCGTGCTCCGCGCGGGCCTCTACGGTCAGGGACCGTTCGCGCGCTTCGCGACGGACTTCCCGCCGGACGCAACCGTGCTCCCCGCCTCGGGCAAGACGGAGAACCCCGACGACGTCCCCACGTGGCCAAGCGACCCGCTCTGCAAAGGCCGCGGCAAGGAGCCCTTCATCCTGAAGCTGTCCGACCCGGACATCTGGATCGCGTTCAAGGACGTCATCGACCAGCTCCTCGGCGGAAGCAAGGGTGAGCTCGCTGGTCTGGAGAACGCGCTCCAGAACGTCGACCACTTCGTGATCGGTACGTTCAAATCGCCTTATTTACTAGGCGATCCGACGTCCACCGATCCGGACACGCGCTTCCACCTGAACTTCAAGGATGGAACCGGCGACGTCCAGACCGACGAGGTGCCGTTCTTCCTCGCCGTGCCGAAGACCACCGCGCAACACAAGGCGCCGTTCCCGGTCACGTTCCACAACCACGGCGTCACGGGTCACTCGGACGAGGTGCTCATCTACGCGGGCGACTTCGCGCGCCAGGGCATCGCGATGATCTCCTACGACATGCCCGAGCACGGCGTGTCGCTGTCCGCTGGTGACAGGGCGCTCGCGAAGGCGAAGCTCGGCACCGCGTGTCTGGTTCCGTTCGTCGCCGCGTACGCGAGGGGCCGCACGCACGACTACAACGGCGACGGCGTCGGCGACTCCGGTTGGATGTGGTGGACCAGTCACATCGCGCATACGCGCGACAACGTTCGGCAGGGAATCGTCGACGGCTTCCAGGCGATGCGGATGCTTCGCGCGTTCGACGGCAAGAAGATGTCGACGCAGGACTTCAACAACGATGGCAAGCCGGACCTGGCCGGCGACTTCGACGGTGATGGCGTGGTCGACGTGGGCGGCCCGAACGTGCCTTATTTCACCTCTGGAGAGAGCCTCGGCGCGATCGTGTCGCAGCTCGCCGGCGGCATCGAGCCGTACTACGTGGCCAGCGCGCAGGAGGGTGGCGGTGGTGGCTCGCTCGCGCTTGACGTCGCGTTCCGTTCGTACGGTGTCGTCGAGTCCGTGACCGAGCAGATGCTGTCTCCGCTGGTCGTGTCCATTCCTTCCACGGAGCGGCCGAAGAGCAAGAATTCGGAGCGCCCCGGCAGCGCGTGCGCGCCGAACCAGCGCAGCGTGCGCTTCATCGTCAACGAGGGCGTGAACTCCGCAGAGGTGGAGATCGCGTGCATGGAGCCCGAGGATCTCACCGAACAGATGACGGTGGTCGTCACGAACCTCCAGAACAAGGAGGTGCGCTGCGCACGCACCGATCGCGACGGACGCTTCCGCGTCCCCGTGCCTGCGTCGCAGTTCGATCGCATCGACATCCAGTTCTACTCCGCGCCCGACGTCGTCCTCTCGTACAAGGGCTGCCGCGTGCTGGATGGCTCACCCATACTCGCGGGCACGAACCCGCGCACGGGGAAGCCGCAGAAGAACCGCCTGCAGACGTTCGAGGTCGCGCAGGTGGAGTTCCCCTTCCCCGTCAGCGACGAGAACAAGACGTGCGACGCGGCCGTCGCCGCCGTGGGTCTGGACACATCGTCGGGCTGCGTGCAGTTCCGCGACATCTACTTCCCGGTGGGCTCGGCGCTCGTGTCCCCGAACGACGGCCTGGGTCTCTCACGTCAGACGCCGGACATCAGAAGGCTGCGCGAGCTCGCGCAGGCGGGCTTCGACGCCGCTGACCCCGTGAACTACGCGCCGTACTACATGCTGAAGCCGATGAAGGACGAGACCGGCGCCACCGTGCCCGCGCACGCGCTGCTCTCCACGAACACCGTCGGTGATGCGTTCGTCGCCATCGGCGCCGGGCACACGTTCGCGCGCGCGGCCGGTGCCCTGCCGTTCCTGCCGCCGCAGGCCTTGTCGCGCTACCCGGAGTACGGCGACTACGTCACACCGCAAGCGATCTACGACGCGCTCGGTGGCAAGACGCCCATGCGCGCGCTGATCGAGACTGGCGTGATCGAGGGTGATTATCGACTCGGACGCGCGCACGCTGGCCCGGCCTGCAAGGCGAACTTCGTGGGCACCGACCCGACCACGTGCCCCAATACCGACACCGTGTCGAAGATGGAGTGTGCGCTCGCGCTCTCCGACCCGGACTGGATCAGCGAGGGCGCCATGCTCTTCGACCAGCCGCACGGCATACCGATGCGCCTTGGTCGCGTCGCTGGCGTTCACGTCACGGATGAGGCCTCGCTCTCACGCGCTTGGGAGCCACGGCTCCGCGGCGTGCCAGGCTCGCCCGACGCCACGGCATGGGCTGCCACGGCCCCCGTCATCGGCCTCCTGAACATGGAGGTGGAGATCACGGGAACGCACACCTGGAACACGCCCGACGTGTGCAAGGCTTTCGATCCCGCCACCTACGGGAACAACCTGCTCGCCCGCTTCTTCTCCACGCTGGGCAAGGACGTCTATTACCTCTCTCACCCGAGCACGCACGTCTGCCTCGCGAAGAGCAAGTGCGACTTCCTGCCTGCACAATGAGACCCGCGCTTCTTCTCGCGGCACTCACGCTCGGCGTTGCGGCCTGCGCCCTGGACACCATTCCGACCGGCGACAGGCAGACCCCCGCAGGCAACGGACCTCGGGTAGTATTCGATCTCACGCGGCGACCGCTGCCCGAAATCCCGCAGCCCAATGACGTGGCCACCGTCGCTGACCCGTCGAGCCGCACGGGCCGCCGCATCAACGTGAGCCGCGTCGCGTCGACGCGCCTCGAGACCGTGGCGCGTGAGGGCTTCACGGACATGGAGGGCTGGGGCACCTACCAGCCGATCACCGTGGCGTTCGCGCGCCCGGTCGACATCCCCGAGGGCGATCCCGCGATCGACATCGCGCGCGTTGCGTCGCAGATGCAGCACGACGGCCACGATTTCGCGGACGACCCCGTCTATGTGATCAACCTGAAGACCGGCGTACCCGTCCCGCTCGACATGAGCGGCGGCGACCTGCCCGTCTCCGTCGTCGACAAGGCCAAGTACTTCCCCAACGATCCACGCGCGACCGAAGAAAACCTGCTCTTCGAGACCTTCGACGAGGCACACGGTCTCCTGCCAAGCCAGTACGCGCCTGCGCTCGATACGGACTTCGACGGCGTCCTCGACCGGCCGAACACGCTCGGCCCCGTGGCCTCCGGCGGCATCGACGGCATCGACAACCTGCTCACGTTCTACGAGCGCGAGTCGGACACGCTGATCATGCGCCCTCTCCTTCCGCTCGACGAGATGACGGAGTACGCGGTCGTGCTCACGGACCGACTGAAGGACGAGAACGGCCGCCCGGTGCGCTCGCCGTTCGACTACATCCACCATCCCGCCCAGCGCGACTCCACGAACAGGGTCGGCTCCGCCCTCGACGACAAGAACCACGCCGCATACTTCGGTGATCTCTCCGGGTCCGGCCTCTCGCACGTCGCCTTCACATGGAGCTTCACCACGCAGCCCGTCATGGACGACATGCGCGTCCTTCGCGACGGCCTCTCCGGCGTCGGGCCCATGGCATACCTCGCGCACGACTACCCCACGACCATCACCGCGTTCCGCGCCATCGGTCGGGCCGCCCCCGACCAGGCCGATCCGCCCGGCTGGCAACAGACGAAGGAGTGCGCGCCCAAGGCCGCGCGCCCGTACATCGTCCGCATCGCGCAGGCGAAGGACGTCCTCGATCAGTTCATCACCATGGTCGCCGGCTTTTCTCCGTCGGAGGCCGCGCGCCTCGAGCAGAGCCTCGACAACGTCGACTACTTCGTCATCGGAGAGTTCCAATCGCCTTATTTCATGGGCGATCCCGCGCACGAAGATCCGGACGGTCGCTTCCAGATAAACTACCGCACGGGACAGGCGCGCGTGCAGCCCGACACCGTGCCGTTCTGGCTCAGCGTGCCGAAGGCAACAGCCGCGCACAAGCAGCCGTTCCCCACCACGGTCTGGGCGCACGGCACCACGCTCCACGGCGACGAGATCATCGCGCGGGCGGGCTACTTCGCGAAGCAAGGCGTGGCGATGATCGGCATCGACATGCCGGGGCACGGTCTCTTCTTGAACCGCGGGCTGACCTCCGTGGCGAAGGTGGCGCTGGGCGGCGCGTGCATGGTGCCGTGGATCGGCGGCATCACGGCGTCGCGCGCGCACGACCTGAACGGCGACGGAGACCCCGACAGCGGCGGCCTGCTCTGGAGCGCGCACATCTTCCACTCGCGCGACAACATCCGGCAGTCCGTCGTGGACATGATGCAGACCACGCGCGTGCTCGCGAGCTTCGACGGAAAGAACGTCGGCACCATGGACTACGACGGGGACGGCAAGAACGAGCTCGCCGGCGACTTCGACGCGGACGGCGTACCGGACGTGGGCGGCACCACGGACGTGTATTCTGCAGGTAATTCGTTCGGTGGCGTCCTTGCGCTGGTGCACGGCGCGGTCGACCACCGCGTCACAGCCACGGCCAGCATCTCCGGAGGCGGCGGCCTCACCGACATCGCGACGCGCTCGTCGCTCGTGCCCGAGTCGGTGCTGGAGCAGGTGCTATCACCGCTGCTCGTCGCCGTGCCGGCCAAGGAGCGACCCCAGAGCGGCACCGGCAAGAACACCCGCTGTGTGGGCGACCAGCGCAGCGTGCGCCTGGTCCTGAACGACCTCACCAGCTCGCGCGAGCTCGAGATCGCGTGCCTCAACGGCCCCGAGCTGGGGCCCGACATGACGGTGGTGCTCACCAACGGCAGCAACAACGAGGTGCGCTGCGCGCGCGCGCGCGACCTGGGCCGCTTTCGGATTCCGATCCCCGCGACCATCGGCGACGACCTCCGCGTGGATGTCTTCCGCGAGAAAGATCTCGTTGACTCCTACAAGACCTGCCGCGTGCCGGAGGGCAGCGCCCCCGTTCGCACCATCGACACCTTCGAGCAGGCAGAGATCGGCGAGCTCAAGACAGCCGACGGCGCGCCCACGTGTGACAACACGGTGGCAGCCTTTGGTCTGCCAGATGGCACCCCGTGCACGCAGTTCCGGGGCCTCTTCTACCCCGTGGGCTCCGCGCTGGTGGCGCCGCAAGAGGGTCTTGGCCTGCGCCGACAGAGCCCGGAGTTCCGTCGCCTCATCTCGCTCACGCAGGCCGCCGTGGACCCGTCGGACCCGATCAACTTCGCGGCGTACTACTACCGGAAGCACGGCACCGCGCCCGACGGCAGCGACCTCCCGCCGCGCCCCGTCATGGAGTTCAACACGGACGGCGATCCGCTTGTGCCCAACTCCACCGGCTACGCGTTCGCGCGCGCGACCGGCGCCGTCCCGATCTTCTCACCCGACGTGGGCGCGAAGTTCCCCGAGTACGCGAACTTCACCGCGCCTCGACGCCTCTACGACATGCTCGGCCGCGTGACGCCGGACGAGCTGCTCGCGCGCAACTTCGCCTTCGAGGGGCTCTCTCGACTGGGCCGCACACACGCGGGCGCCGCTTGCCAGGAGAACCGCGTGCCCGCGACCGCAGCGTGCCCCAACGGACCAAAGAAGAACCCGTCATTCTGCGCACAGGCGCTTTCGGACGTGGACTTCCTTGCCGAGGGAACGGACCTGTACGCTGCGCCGCACCCGGACGTGCCGATGCGTCTCGTGCGCAGCGCCGCCCTCACGCCCACGGATGCAGCGACAGAGGAGCTTGCGTGGAGCCCGCGCCTCGGGGGAGCGCCGTTCTCTCCGGATCCGAAGACCAGCGCGCCGGCGGTGCCGCTCGTGGGAGTCGTGAACGCGTACATCAATCCGCTGGGTCAGCACGTCTGGGTCAATGGGGACTCGTGCAAGGCGTTCGACGACGCGGTCTACTACGACCACTTGCTGATCCGCTTCCTCGCCACGCGCGGCACGGATGTCTACTTCCTCTCGCACCCGGGAACGCATCGGTGCCTGGAGAACGAGTCGTGCGCGTTCTTCGGCAAGTAGCGACGGGTCTCGTCCGGCTCGCGGGACAGCCGCTCGTCTCGGTAGACCTCCTCCGCTTGCTGAAGGAGGTGGAGCGCGCGCGGACCACGTCCTCACCACGCGATGCCGTCGCGTCCGCACGAAGGCGAGGTCGCTCAGCGCTTCGTAGAGCTCCGCGCGCGCGCGCCAGACTGAAGCGGCTCATCGTCAACGTGGATGCGCTCTTTCCTGGAGGCCCGAACTGCTATCGGCGGGCGCTGCTGGAGAGCTCGCTCGATCGCGGCGCGGCGGAGGAGAAGATCCACTTCGCGCTCGACGTCGGCAAGACCGGCCACGCTTGGCTCGAGAGCGATCCCGAGCTTCAGCAGTTCGACGTGGTGTTCTCCGTCTGATCGATCGCCGGTTCGTTCGCGTGGTTCGCGCGGCTCATCTCGAGCCGAAGCAGCCCGGATTCTGGCCGGACAGTGTCGCCTTGCCGCTGCCGTTGGGGCGGCACACGGTGTTGTCGCTGCACTGCCAGCCTCCTGCGATGGTGTTGCCCGCGCACTCGTAGGCGCTGTACGTGGCGACGTCGGAGCAGTACCAGCCATCGCTCTTGCCCGCGCAGCTGTCCCTCTGCGGAGGAGCGCTCGCGTCGTTCTGGTTCGTCATCGGATTGCACGAGCCGCCGCCGCTGCCGGAGGGAGCGCGGAGACCGTAGGCGATCGGGCTCTTGCCGGGGGTGCGCGTGTGCGCGAAGCCCTGGTTGTCCACGGCCCTCGGGTTTTGGCCATCCCAGCCGTCGAACATGTAGATGTGGTCGGGATGTCCGGGCATACCTGCGCGGTCCTTCGTGACGATCACGTCGCCGGGCTGGAGGTCAGCGCGGTTCCGGATCACCGTCCAGCCACGCGACTTGAGCGCGTCGCGCAGGCCGTTCGTGGACTCCTCGATCGGGATGTTGCCGCCCGACATGCGGATCGCGTGCGAGAGCCACGTGGCGCAGCCGTTGTGACGGGTGCCGAGCGTCCTCATGCCCGCGCGCGACACGGTGTCGTAACCCTGGCGGCTGCCGTAGAAGCTCGCCATCCGCGCGTTGACCTGCGAGCAGTTGCCTCCGGCGCCTTGCGTCACGATCGTGTTGTCGCCGTCGTCCTCGACGGGCAACTCGGACACAAGCTGCTTGCCGAAGCGCAGGCCGGAGCATGCATCGCCGCCACCAGCCGCGCTGCAGTCGTCCACCATCGTCTGGGAGAATGGACCAACCGTGTTCGCTCCTTCGGTGCAGACGCCGAGCGTGGCGTCGATCGCGGAGCCCACGGGGCATGTGTCGTTGCCGCGGAAGCGCGCGGCCTGGGCGAGGTCCCAGTTGGCGTCGTCGCAGCCGGAGCCGCCACCGTTCTTGCACGAGGCCACCATCGCGGCCGTGAACGGACCGAGCGCGCGACCGCCCTGCGTACAGAAGCCAGACGTCGCGTCGAAGGTCCCGCCGGTCGGACACACTGCGGTGTCGGCGGTCGCAAACCACATCGGCGTCGCGAGCTCGTCGCCGGTCTCGTTGACGGAGGGACCGCTCTCGATGTCGGGGCCGTTGTCGTCGCCGGTGCTCGGCTGCACGGTCGTGTCCGATGTGCCGCCTGCGCTGCTGCATGCGACGGTCGTTGCGATCACCCCGAGTACGACGAGCTTGGTCCAGCGGATCATGAACTACCTTCACGCATACGGCGTACCAGCGCCTACACATTCGTAACCTCGCGGAATGACGGTCTATCGTCATTATGCAGTGCCTCGATTCGTACCATCAGGGTGGATCCGCCGCCCGCAGGCCCCGGTCCAAGAAAGACCCACGTTCCGCGCACCTCGGGTCGGGCTCGGGATGACGTGCGCCGTCGTTTCTGCGAAAGTGCGTACGCCATGCGCTACTACGTAGAACTCGGTCCCGGCGAGCAGCCCATTCCCGTCGACGTCACGGAGCTGCCCGATTCCGCGCTGTCCGTGCAGATCAATGGCAAGGCCGTCGACGTGGATGTCGTGTCGGTCGGCGCTGCGCTCTCGGTGCGCGTGGACGGCAAGGTCTGCGATCTCACCACGGAGGGCACGCCGCCGGACATCGGTGCGATCGCAAGCGGCAGCCGCGCGTACGTGCGCGTGGAGAGCGAGCGCATGCGCGCGGCGAGCGCCGCGAAGAAGGGCACCACGGCCGGCACCGAGAAGATCGTGAAGAGCCCGATGCCCGGACGCATCGTGAAGGTCATGGCCGCCATCGGCGACGAGGTCCTGCCGGGCACCGCGCTCCTCGTCGTGGAAGCGATGAAGATGGAGAACGAGGTCAAGGCCAAGGCAAAGGGGACCGTCGCCGAGATCATGGTGAAGGCAGGCGACACGGTCGAGGCGAACGCCAAGCTTCTCCGGTTCGAATGAGGCTGCTCGCATGAGGCCGCGCAAGCTCAGGCTCGCTCACCTTCCGACGCCGATCGCCGAGGTGCCGCGGCTGCGCGACATCGTCGGCTGCCGGGTGTGGGTGAAGCGCGACGACATGACGGGCGGACCCGAGGCGGGCAACAAGATCCGCAAGCTCGAGTACCTGCTCGCAGACGCGCTCGATCTGCGCGCGAAGGTCGTGGTGACGTGTGGCGCGCTCCAGTCGAACCATGCACGCGCGACGGCGGTCCTTGCCGCGCGTCTCGGCCTCCGCGCAAAACTCTTCCTGCGGCTGCGCCACGGCGACACCGTCCCCACGCCTCCGACGGGGAACTTCTTCGTCGACAAGCTCGTCGGCGCCGACGTGACGACCATCACGCCAGAGGAGTACAAGGACCGCGGCACCATCATGGCGGACGCCGCGTCCGAGCTGCAGCGGCGTGGCGAGCGCGCTTACGTGATCCCGGAGGGTGGGTCGAACGGGCTCGGCGCGCTGGGCTACGTGGATGCGATGAGCGAGATCGCCGAGCAAGGGCGCGTCGGCCTGTGCCCCAAGGAGTTCGACCACGTGTTCTTCGCCTGCGGCTCCGGCGGCACGGCCGCAGGCGTCGCGCTCGGCGCATCGAAGACGGGCCTTGCCGGACACGTCCATGCCGTGTGTGTCTGCGACGACGCGGAGTACTTCGAGACGGCGGTGCGGCGCATCGTCCCCGAGGCGCAGTCCTTCGACGCCGACCTGGCCACGCTCTCCGCGCGACCCGCGATCGCCTTCGACGACCGCGAGAAAGGCCCCAGCTACGGCGTCATGTCGAAGGAGCAGCGCGCGCTGTGCGTGCGGGTGGCGCGGGAGACAGGCCTCTTGCTCGACCCCGTCTACACGGGCAAGGCGATGAGCGCGCTCGCCGCGCAGGTGCGTCGTGGGGAGGTGAGCCGCGACGCGAACGTTCTCTTCATCCACACGGGCGGACTGCCCGGCCTCCTTGCAGAGAGCGCCGCGTTCGACGGCGAGCTTTGACCATCTTGGCCACGAGCGTGGGATGACACCGATAGAGCAGAGCGCCAGCACCAGAGCCGCCGCGCGCGTGGCCGCGTTCGGTGGGATGTTGTTCTTCGGTGTCGCGCTTCTTGGCGCTGTCCTCGCGAACATGCCGCTCGCTGCGCTCGTCGCGCAGGCGGTCGCGGCGGAGTGGGGCATGGGCAGGCTCGGGCTCGCGTGGAGCGACCCGCTCGCGCGTGAGCTCACGGCAAAGGACATCGCGAACCGCATCGGGAGAGGCGCGCTGCTCGGAATGGCGCCCGCGGCCGTCATCCTCGAATGGTTGCATCTTACACATACCTGCGACATCGCGCCGTCATCGTTCGCATGGAGCAGCCTCGGACTGGGCATCATGTCGGCGACGCTCACCGCCGTGCGTGATCAGATCTTGCTGGTGGGGCTCTCGCGCCGGGTGCTGGTGCATCTCGACCACGCGCTACCTCGCATGCTTGCCGCGGGCGCCCTGTTCGCGGCGCGCACCTACTCGTCGGAGACCGCGACCTGGCCGGAGGTTTGCGCGAGCTTCTGTTTCGGCGCGTTCGCCGCGGCCATCTTCCAGCGCGACCGGAGCGCGTACGGCGCCGTCGGCATGAACATCGGATGGCTCCTCGCGACGCAGACGCTGTTTCATGGCGCGCTCCTCGACGTGCGCACATTGCCTTCGCTCCTTTCCGGAGGAGACGCCGGAATGGGCGGCGGCGTGGCGGCGGCGATCGTGCTCGGCCTGTGCGCTGTGGTCGCCTGGCGCGCTCCCGTGCGAGGAAAAAAGGCCCCTCCCGGCTGACCTTCGTTTTTTCGCGGTTTCGGGCCGTATTCGCTACCATTGGTCGTCCATGGCATTCGGGCCTTACGACCGCGACGAGACGGAGGGCATCGCCGACGTGCCTCCGTGGCCGTCCGGGAACGACCCGAGCTCGTCCGAGGTTCAGTCCGACGGCGACAACGGGCAGGAAGAGTTCCTCTTCCACCTCTATCGCGGCAGCGAGCTCCTCAAGGACAACCAGATGCTCGAGGCCAAGGAGGAGCTCGAGCAAGCGCTCACCCTTCAGCCGCGCGACGTGAAGGGACAGGACCTGCTCGCCGTCGTGTACTTCCGGCTCGGGCTGTATCCGCGCGCGATCCACCTCTACGAGCAGCTGCGACGCCTGAACCCGAAGGATCCGTCGCTGAAGCTCAACCTCGCGCTCTGCTACCTGAAGACAGGGCAGACGCCGCTCGCGAAGAGTGAGCTCGAGCAGCTGGTGCTTGCGCACCCGAACCACACACGCGCATGGGGATATCTGGGCCTCGCGTACGAACGCCTCAGCGACTACATCAAGGCGGAGCACGCGTACAACGTGGCCGGCCACGAGCAGCGCGCGCGCAAGATGGCGGACAAGCTCGGACGCCCGCCGCTTCCGCCCGAAGAGGAGCGGGAGATCCCGTCACGCGAGGTACGCGCAGCGGTGGCGCAGGCCGCCGAAGGCCTCGACCACGGGCTTTCCTTCGCGCTCGCGGCGCCTGCATCGGACGCGACACTCGCGCTCAGCAATCAATCCGGCGGTCAGTGGAAGTCGGTCGAGCTCGGTCAGGTCGAGAAGCGGCGCCCCAGCTCGCGCGCGCCGGCGCTGCCGAACGTGGGCTCGCCGACGGATCCGAACGCGCCGCGCAGGCCCACGCTCGTCGTCGCGCCGCCGCCCGCGCACGTGGGCCCACCCGAGGACGTGATGGAGCTTCCATCGGTGGGCTCTCCGTCCTTGCCCCTCTTCGACGACGCGGAGCCTCCGCAAGAGGACCTACCGCCGGCGTCCGCGCGCGGGTACCTCGGGCAACGCTCCTTCGACGAAGTCCCCATGGACGCACCGACGCAGCAGGCGTTCGAGCCCGATGACCTGGACAGCGGCGCGCACGCGATCCCGCAAGGTCGCATCAGTGACGCGTCCGAGCTCCGACCTGCACCACGTGCCGGCCGAGACGACCGGGTGGGTCCGCCCCGGGCAAGACCCGCACCGGCCGAGACCAAGGCGCCCGGCTCGGCGAACTCTCCGCCGATGAGCATGGCAGCCGCCGCTGAGCGCGGGCGCATCGCGTTTCCAGCGCCTGGTGGGATCGAGCTCCACTCGCCCACGATCGCGCTGCTCCGCACGCGACCCGAGAGCAAGAAGGACGGCAAGCAGGGCCTCGCCGTTCGCCTCGAGGCAGTGCGCTCCATGTCCGGCGGCGTCACCACCAACCTGCTAGAGCGCCATGCGCGCGGCCGCTCTCTCGGCGAGTCGTTCGGGGGCATCGGCAGCCCCGTCGTGGACGTGACCGGCGATGGTGAGCTCGTCGTCTTCGCGCGGCCCGGCGGCACGCTGCAGAACTTCGCGCTCACGGAGGAGTCCTGCTTCTTGCGCGAGGACGTCGTCGTCGCGTTCGACCGCATGCTCGAGTTCGACAACGGCAAGCTCGCCACGGGCGAGGGCGAGTACCTCTCCGTCGTTCAGTTCCGCGGAACCGGCCCACTGCTCGCGGAGGTGCGTGGTCAGGTCATCACGCTCGAGGTCGCGTCCGGCAAGAGCATCCACGTGCGCCGCGAGGGCATCGTCGGCTGGTTCGGGCGGCTCGTTCCGCGCGCGCTGGCGCCGAGTGAGGCGCCCAGCGGACAACGAGGCCTCGTGGCCTTCGCCGGGGATGGTACCGTGCTCCTGTCGCTATGACAGCTCCCCGGTCGTCAGCCGCACTACCCAAGCCGACGAAGCCCGCACGCGATCCCGCTGCGAAGCGCGCGCGGCGACGCACGCTCGCGCAGGACGCGCTCAACCTTCCGAACCTCCTGACGATGGGCCGCGTCGTCATGATCCCTTTGTGCCTGTGGTTTCTGGACAAGGGCACCAAGGAAGGCTGCTTCTGGTCCGCGGCGATCTTCACGCTCGCGGCGTTCACGGACATGCTCGACGGCTACCTCGCGCGCAAGCTGGGCGTCGTGAGCGTGCTCGGGAAGTTCCTGGACCCGCTGGCGGACAAGCTGATCGTCATGGCCTGCCTCATCTGGCTGGTGCCCATGGGCCGCATCCCGGCGTGGGCGACCATCCTGCTTCTCGGGCGGGAGATCTCCGTGACGGGCCTCCGCAGTGTGGCCGCGGCGGAGGGCGTCGTGATCTCCGCGGGGCAGGAGGGCAAGCTGAAGACGGCCTTCCAGATGATCGGCATCTCTGGCCTGCTGCTCGGCGTGCCGTATCACATGCACTATGCATGGGTTGACCTGGGCACGATCGACCTCATCCACGTGGGCCGCGCGCTTGTCTACCTCTCGCTCGGCTTCTCGCTGTTCTCGGCCGTCCAGTACGTGTCGCTCTTCACGGAGGCCGTCCAGGCCAAGGAAAAGAAGCTCCGGGAGCGCCCATCGCAGGCAGACCTGGATGACAGCTGAGGGCAATGGGGCGCGACAGCGGCGCTGGCACTAAGTATCGACATCACCGTGGAAACGTGACAAAAGCAGGGCCATGCGGCTCCCCCGCCTTCGTCCTTTCCTTGTCATCGTCGCGGCCGTCGGCCTGCTCGGGCTCGTGCTCACCACGTCCTGCTCGCAGCAGCAGCAAGGCGAGCGATGCGATCTGAACAACGGCATCTCCGGTGGGGACAGCGACTGCAACGACGGGCTCGTGTGCACCGCCGCGAAGGACCTCGGCACCGACACGGATCGCTGCTGCCCCGCCGACCGGAGCCAGTCGACCGTCGCGCCGTGCATCGTGTCATCGAGCTCCCTCAACCAGGACGCAGCTGCGCCAGGCGATGGCAGCGTCTTCACTCCTGACAGCAGCACCGACTCGGGCACCGACGCGAGCAGCACCGACTCCGCTTCTGACAGCGACAGCGACAGCGCCATCTCCGACGCAGCCGACTCGGGTTGACGAGCTGACGCCGGGCATGGATCCGCAGAGCCTCGTCGAGCACGCTGAAGAGGCGATCCTCCTCTCGCTCGCGGTCGCCCTGCCCGTCCTCGCGATCGCCGCGCTCGTTGGCGCGCTCGTCGCTGCATTCCAGGCGGCTTCGCAGATCCAGGACCCGACCATCGCGCACCTGCCGCGCCTGCTTGCCGTGATCGCCGCCCTGGTAGTGCTGGGTCCCTGGATGGGCCACACCGTCGCCGCCTTCGCCGAGCGAATGTTCCTCCTCGCCGCAACGCGCTGAGGTCGATCTCGGTCCCACCAGGTTCTACGTATCCGTGGGCGTCTCGCTAGACGGCGATTCGGGGGTCTGATACCGATGCTGTTGCAATGACTGAATCGTCATTCAGTTCAGCCCGGGCGAAGCGTCCGTCTCCCCGTGCGCGCGGGACCGCGAAGCGCGCTGCGCGTTCCGAGGGCGCGGCTCACACGAGGGTCACGACGGAGCCGGGGAGGAAGCGCGGCGGCGACAAGCGCGAGCGCATCCTGTCTGCGGCCGTTCGCGTGTTCGCGAAGAACGGCTTCTACGCGACGCGCGTGAGCGAGGTGGCGAAGGCCGCGGGCGTCGCCGACGGGACGATCTATCTCTACTTCAAGTCGAAGGAAGACCTGCTGGTCTCGCTGTTCGAGTCGCGCGTCGAGAAGCTCCTCTCCTTCATGAAGGGCGAGCTGCCCAAACACGCGACGGCGCCGGAGCGGCTGCGCGCGGTGATCGAGATGCAGCTTGGCTTGCTCGAGGGCGAGCGCGATCTTGCGGAGGTCGTCACGGTCATCCTGCGGCAGTCCACGAAGCTGATGAAGGAGTACGCGCACCCGCGCTTCCTTGCGTACCTGGACTCCATCGCGCGGATCATCCAGGACGGCCAGGCGAGCGGAGAGTTTCGGCGCGACGTGTCGCCCCATCTCGTGGCGCGAGCGGCGTTTGGTGCGCTGGACGGCGTCGCGCTCACGTGGGCGCTCGGGCGTGCGGAGCAGGGTGCGCTGCGACGCTCCGCGGGTCAGGTCGCCGACCTGTTTCTCCGCGGGCTCCGGCCGTGAGCGAGGCCGCAGCGCAGACCGCGCGGCTCCTTTCGCTGGCGGCGCGCGCACGGATCGTGGAGAGCTGCCATGCGTTCTTCGCGGCGCGCGGCTTCGTGCATGTCGACACACCAACGCTCGTCCCCTGCCCGGGCCTCGACGTGCATCTCGACGCGTTCGAGACCAACGCACGCGGCGCAGCGCGCTACCTCGTCACGTCGCCCGAGTATCAGATGAAGCGGCTGCTCACGGAGGGCATGCAGCGCATCTACCAGATCGGTCGCGCGTACCGCCGTGGCGAGCTCGGGAGCCGGCACAACCCGGAGTTCACGATCCTCGAGTTTTACCGGGCGAACGCGGGCGCGGAGGAAGTGATGCGCGACACGGAACAGCTCGTCGCGCGCGTGACCGGCGGCTGTGTTCGCCTCGCTCCCACCGGCGAGGGGCGCGTGATCGACACGCGGCCGCCGTTCGCGCGCATGACCGTGCGCGAGGCGTACGAGCGCTACGCGAGCGTCGACGAGGACACGATGCTGCGGATCGCGACGAGCGACGAGGACACGTTCTATCGACTGCTCGTGGACAGTGTGGAGCCCGCGCTCGCCGCGCTGCCGCATGCGGTGTTCCTGTGCGACTACCCCGCGACGCAGGCGTCGCTCGCGCGGAAGAAGCCCGGCGACGCGAGGTACGCGGAGCGCTTCGAGCTCTACGTCGCGGGCGTGGAGCTGTGCAACGGCTTCGGAGAGCTCACGGACCCGGACGAGCAGGAGGCTCGCTTCATCGCGGACCAGGCGGAGCGTGCGAAGCGCGGGCTGCCGGTGTATCCGATCGACGCGCGATTCATCGCTGCGCTGCGCCTCGGCATGCCTCCGAGCGGGGGAAATGCGATCGGACTCGATCGACTGATCGCGCTCGCGTGTGGCACCACGGAGATCGCAAACGTGATGTCCTTCACCGACGACACTATCTAGGCGCCTCGTCAGAGCTTCGGTAGATCGACGCGGTCCCAGAAGCCCGTCAGCGTCTTCATGACCGTGGTGGGATCTTCGAGCTGCGGGTAGTGGCCGAGCTCTTCCCAGGTGAAGCGCTCTGCGTTCGGGATCTCGGAGACTAGCTTGTCGGCGATCTCCATCACCGCCACGGGATCCTTTTTTCCCCACGCGATCATCGTCGGAATGTTGAGGCGCGTCAGTGAGCCGATCCATCTGCTTGCGAACTTCGAGCGCTCCGTGGTGTAGCCGATGAGCTGTGGCAGGCGATCCTTGCCGGACTCGCGCGCTAGAAGCTCCCACATCGCGCGGACGTCGTCCTCTGCCACGGGCTTGCCGAAGATGCGGTGCATCTGGAGCGAGAACGCGCGGTACGAGTTCCACTTCGCGAACAACGGTCCGAGCGGCGTCTTGAGCACGCGCTGACCGATCGTGAGATGCGCGAGCTCGATGTGGACACTCCCGTTCATGAGCGTGAGGCTCTTCATCTCGAACGGCAGGTTCCCCCGTTCGCGGCGCGCGCATAGCTCCGTCGCGACGCTCGTCCCCATGTCGTGCGCCCATACGTGCACGCGCGTCAGCTTGAAGTGCTTCACCACCGCGAGCACCAGGTCCGCCTGCTCGAAGAGCGAGTAGCCGTAGCTCGCGGGCTTGTCGGAGAGCCCGTAGCCCAGGAAGTCCAGCGTGACGAAGCGCCGACCCGGTACCTCGGCGAACGCCGCGGCGAAGTCGTGGCTCGAGGTGGGGAAGCCATGGAGCACGAGTACGGGCGTACGCTTCTCGGCGCCTGGCTCGCCCGCGGAGGAGAGCGCGAACACATCCCCGTCCGGTACGCGGAGGGTCTCGCCTCGCGCGCGCCAGACGTGGATGGGCTCGGTCATCGCCCGACCAGAATCGGCGAAGTCCCTGCGGCAGCGTCGAAGAGGAAATGCGCGAGGTCGCGCTGGGCGTCCGCGTTCTTGAACGCGACGAAGTGACCGTCGTAGAGGCCCGGCGCATACTGACGCGTCACTGCGGTGAGCGTTCCGACGTTGCCGCCGAAGGGCGCGGGCTTGGTCGACCCGTCACCGATCTTGTCGGGTGAGCTCACGTTGGCCGCGGCGACCTGACCGAGCGCGGCGGCGACCGCATAGACGTTCTGCGTGATGTTCGGCGCGTACGTATCCTTCTGGCCGTAGACCATGAAGACGTTCTTGCCCGCGCCCATCGCGATGGGCGTGGCGGAGATCGCGCTCGCGTGGTTCAGCGGATCGGAAGGATCGATCGCGTTCTGCAGAAGGGAGAGCACCGGGTGCCCTTCGTTCATGTTGGTGTCCTCGAGCACGAACGGGAGCACGTCTGCGATGTCGACCGGGCTGCGCTTACCGAGCAGGCCGTCGATCAGGCTTCCGCCTTCGCCCGAGAGCAATACGCCTGCGACGCCTGACGTGTACGGCATGGCGATGCCACCTTCGGTCGCGCCTTGCGAGTGTCCCCAGAAGAGGACGGAGCCGAGCTTGATCTCGACGTTCGTGGGCGAAGCGCCCTGAGCGAGATCGAAGCCCGTCGCGAACCGGACGAGGCTCATCTGATCGGCAGCGCCCTGCAGCGCATTCCCGCGTGCGGCGGCGGGGTTCGTGAAGTTGAAGAAGAGGTCGTCGGGCGATGCGGTGGAGGCGCCGCGGCGCGGCCCGTGCTCCACCTGATCGATCCCGAGCACGGCGAGCCCACCGATCCCGTCGATATTGGAGAGACTCTTCGCGACGCCCTCGTTGATGGCGCTGCGGAAGCTGCCGCCGGTGCCATGCGCGTAGACGACCACGCCCCAACCAGCCGCGGGCATGGGGAACGCCTTCGGGATCGTGAGCGACATGCACACGCTCTCGGTGCGCTGCAGCGCAGGAACGCCGCTGCCATCGGGCGCGAGATCCCCGCCGTCCGTCGGGTTCAAGTACGGCGCTGTTCCCTTCTGGAAGATCGGGAGCGACACGAGCGCGTGAAGCTCGTCGAAGCCGGGGTCGAGCGACGTGGGGCAGGCGCGGTCGCCGTCCGCCTGGGCGCATGGAGACTTCGCGACGCCGTCACACTTGATCCACTTGGTGGCGGCGGGCGCGGTGGCGGCGGTGACGGCCTTCTGCAGACCGGCGGCAAGGTTCATGGGCTTGTCGACCGTGAACACCGTCGCGTTGATCGCCTTGGTGAGGTCGTAGCTGTTGGCTGCGGCCCAGTCGCGGAGCGGCTTCACGGAAGCGTACGGGACGTCGAGCGGCGCGGCGGGCGCAGCGGCACCGACCATGGCCTTGAAGTCCGACGATGCGCCGAATGCCTTGCCGGCCTTCGTCTTCACGGCGTTCGACATGAGGAACGCGTACGTGTGGCCCGGCGCGAGCGGCGCCCCGAGGATGGGACGCGCAGTGATCGAGTTCGCGCAGACATAGTTGCTGCGCGCCGTGGTCGCGGACCACTGGAAGCCGACGTCCTGCGTTGCAGTCAGGTCGACCAGGCGAAGGACACCGGTGCCGCTCAGCGTTCCCAGATCGGGCTCCTCGTTGAACCGCATGATCATGGACGTGTAGGCCGAGTAGCCGTCCGCGACCGTCTCCACGTAGCGCGCGTAGCGGTCAACGACGTCGTAGCCGAGGATCTCCGAGCCCGGCGAGGGGAAGTTGGCAAGGCTCGGATGCCCGGCCTTGGTGCGCACGTCACTCGGGAACGGCAGGCGGAAGAAGTCGCCGTCGTCCTTGGTGCCGCGCGGAACGCGGAAGTATGCGATGGACCCCTGCGTGGTGTCTTCCGTGCAGTCTACACCTTTCCAGGTGGGCACCACGAGCGGCACGCCACCGGACGAAGGCGGAAGCGGTGTGCAAGCGCCGCCGGTACACGACAGGCCGCCGAAGCAGTCACCGTTGATCTTGCACTTGGCACCCACGTCTCCCATGCCCTCTGGCTGACACGCCGCGGATAGCCCCGTGATGTTGCAGCGAAGGCCCGACGCGCAGTCACCGTCGGAGTGACACGAGGTGCCCGCAGCGCCCATGCCCGCCGGCACGCAGGTGCGCTTCGGTCCGCAGTAGTCGCCGGTCTTGCACTCCGCGCTGATCACGCAGGCGGCGCCATCCTGGAGCGAGTGCCCCGGCGCGCACACCATCGCGTTGCAGGTGAGGCCGGGGCGACATGGCGTGAGATCGCCGCACTTCGCGCCGACGCCGCCCAGGGTGGGACCGCCGATGCCTCCCTCGTCCGGGACCGCGAAGGTGACTGCCCCGTTGTCGATGAAGCACGCGGACACCGCCACGACCGAAACGACAGCGCAGGCGAACAAGATTCGTTTCATGCGTTCCCTTCCCTCGGATAAGTCAAAGCAGCGGTAACGCGGCCCTCGAAGTCTTCATCATACGAGCGAATTCCGCCTCCAGTAGCGGTATGTTGCATGGAGGCATGGCGAAAAAGATGGCGAAAAAGGCCGCGAAGAACCTCGCGACGGAGAAGCTCACCCACCTGGACGCACGCGGGCGCGCACGCATGGTGTCGGTCTCGGACAAGGACGTGACGACACGGCAAGCGGTCGCGCGGGCGCGCGTGACGGCCGCGAAGGCGACGCTCGACCTCGCACGGCGGGGCGACGCGAAGAAGGGCGACGTGGCCCAGATCGCGCGGATCGCCGGGATTTCTGCGTCGAAGCAGGCGGCCTTCCTCATTCCGCTGTGTCATCCGATCGCGCTCACCAGGACCGCGGTGGAGGTGACGATCGCGAAGGACGCGTTCGAGATCATCGCTACCTGCGAGGCGCGAGACCGGACCGGTGTGGAGATGGAAGCGCTGACGGCCGCGAGCGTCGCTGCGCTCACGGTCTACGACATGCTGAAGGCGGTGGACCGCGGCATGACCATCACGGTCGGCCTGGACCACAAGAGCGGCGGAAGGAGCGGCACGTGGAACAGAGAGCGCTGACGCACTGGGTAGCGCTTCGCGCGGCGCCCGTGGGCCTGGACGAGGCTGTGGGATTCGTGAGCCACGACGGCGCCGGTGCCATCTCCGTCTTCGTGGGCGCGGTGCGCATGGAGAACGAAGGCCGCGAGGTCGCGACGCTCGAATACAGCGCGTACGCACAGATGGCGGTGAAGGAGATGGGTCGCATTGCGAGCGAGCTCGCCGCGGAGCTCCCGGGCACGAAGGTCGCAGCGCTCCATCGGCTCGGGCTCCTGCGCGTGGGGGACATCGCGATCGTCTGCGCAGCCAGCGCACCCCACCGTCATGAAGCATTCATCGCATGCCGCGCCCTCATCGATCGCATCAAGTCACGCGTCCCCATCTGGAAGAGAGAGACGGGTCCCGACGGAGCCGCGTGGGTGGGCTGGGTGGACGCAAGATGTGAAGACGACCACGCGCACCACGACCACAAACACTGAAGCGCCTTCGACCTCGGCCTCGACCTCGACCTCGACCTCGACCTCAGCCCCCGGCTACTGGCGGGATGAGGGCGATGGTGTCGCCTTCTTCGAGGAGCTCGGTCGGGTCTGCGAAGGCTTCATTTCTGGCGAGGCGGACGCTCTTCATCCGGCCTTGGAGGGTCGGGAAGCGTACCTCCAGCCAGCTCGCCAATTGTTGTATGGTGCATACATCGGCGGGGAGCTCCACCTTGAGTTCGTCGTCGGTGACGAGCTCTCGTACGGCTGCGAAGAACAGGAGGGTGACGTCCATCAGTGGGCGGTCTTGCCTGCGATGAGGTCGACGGCGTGCGGGAGGATCGGTGCGATGAGCGCGCGGGCTCCGAGCCGCGCTGCCTTCGAGCTTCCGGGGAGCGCAAACACCAGGCAGCCGTGGATGATGCCGCCGGCGGCGCGCGAGAGCATGGCCCTGGGCCCGATCTCGTCCCATGACAGGCGGCGAAAGGCCTCGCCGAACCCGGGCAGCTCGCGGTCGAACAGCTTCGCCAGGGCGTCCATGGTCTGGTCCCGCGGGGCGATACCCGTGCCACCGGAGAGGATGACCGCGTCGGCCTCGTGGGTCCTCGCGATCCCGAGGACAAGGGCAGCGATTTTCGGGGGATCGTCCTTCACGATCTCGTGACGGACGAGCTGAAAGGCCGATAGCTCCTCCTGAAGGACCCGGCCAGACTCGTCCGTTTCCGGAGTGCGGGTGTCACTGACGGTGATGGTGACGATGCGGATCACGCGAAACCTCGGGGGTATTGCCTGCGTATCGGGATATAACACGATCGTGGTCGCCCTCCCCGTCCTCAACACCCGCGGAATCACACGCGGCTTCAAATCGGTGACATCCGTCACACCGGAGATCGCTCCCGAGATCGCGCCTGGCGTGGCCGTGGGCGTTGCACCGCGGTCCGTCCGCATCTCCATCACGGACCGATGCGACCTCGCGTGCGTGTACTGCCGGCCGTCGCGCAGCGAAGACTACCTCGAGTCGCGCATGAGCCACTCCGAGTTCGTCACCATCCTCGCGGGCCTCAAGACCGCCGGGATCGAGCGCGTGCGAATCACTGGTGGTGAGCCGCTCGTGCACCCCGATCCGGTGGCGTTCATCCGCGCCGTCTCGGACGCGGGCTTCTCCGACGTTGCGCTCACCACCAACGCCACGCGCCTGGACGTGCTCGCTCTGCCGCTCCGTGCGGCTGGACTGCGACGCATCAACATCTCGATCGACTCGCTCGACGCAGACTGCTTCTCGCGGCTCACACGCGGCGGCTCGCTCGCGAAGGTGCTGCGTGGCATCGACGCTGCGCTCGACGCGGGCTTCGACGAAGTGAAGCTGAACACGGTCGTCGTGAAGGACGAGAACGAGGCCGAGCTCCCGCGGCTCGCCATGTGGGCCTGGGAGCGCGGCATGACGCCTCGCTTCCTGGAGATCATGGGCATCGGCGACGGCGCCCTCATGCAGGACAAGGTCGTTCCCTACAGCGCCATGCGCGCACGGCTGGCCGATTTGCTCACGGACGTCACTCCCGAGCGCGAGCCCAACCGCGGCCCTGCGAAGTACCTGGCCGCGCGCAACGACGCCACCCTGCGCGCCGGCTTCATCACCGGCGCCACTGACACGTATTGCAAAGGCTGCGATCGGCTCCGCGTCTCTGCCGACGGCATGCTGCGCCCCTGCCTCGCGACCGAGGACGGTGTGTCCGCACGCGAGGCCGCGAACGTCGACAAGGAGGCCGTCGCCCGCGAGATCGTGCGCGCGTGGAGCCAGAAGCCCGACGGCGAGGTCTTCCGCGGCTGCACGGAGGACAGCGCCAAGCACGTCTCCATCCGCTCGATCGGCGGCTAGTAGTCGTTAGCTAGTCGTTCTTGCCGACTGGGAGGCCGAGGGCCTTCATCAGGCGGAGAGCGTTGCTCGTCGTGACGACGCCGGGCCGCAGCTTGTAGTCGAAGGTCATCACCTCGCCGTTCACCTGCTCCTCGAAATGGACGTTCGTGACGCCAGCGCGCGTGCCCGATTTCTCGCTCTCTGGTGCGAGGTCGGGGGCCAGCTTGCACAGCTCGACGTCGTGCGTGGAGAGCGCCCCTATCGCGCCGTGATCGATGAGATCGCGTGCGATGTCCTTCGCGCCCGCGATGCGCTCGCGTGCGTTCGTTCCTGCGAGCACTTCGTCGAGCAAGAAGAGCGTGGGCCCCTTGTGGCTGGCAAGGACGACGTGCTTGATCTTGGAGAGCTCCGCATAGAAGCGCGACACGCCATCACCCAGGGAGTCTCGCACGCGCAGGCTGGTCGCGATCTGCAGCGGCCCGATGACGAGCTTCTTCGCGCACACCGGCGCGCCCATGCGCGCGAGCACGGCATTCACGCCCAGCGTGCGGAGCAGCGTGGACTTGCCGCTCATGTTCGAGCCCGTCACGACCAGCGCCGGCGCGAGGCTCACGTCGTTCGGGACGCGCCGAGCGCGCGGAATGAGCGGGTGTCCGAGCACCTCCGCTGTGTAGACGTTCTCGTCGGACAGCTCCGGAAAGACCACGTCCTGCTCGCGCAGGAAGGCCGCGAGCGAGAAGAGCGCCTCCACCTCTCCGAGGACGCGGAACCACGTTACGATCTGACCCGACACGCGCTTCTTCCACGCCGCGAGCGAGATGGCGCAGTTCAGATCCCACAGGAGCGCCGGGGCGATGAGGGCCTTGAACACCTCATTTTCACGGGCATCCAGGAAGCCGACGATGCGCCCGAGGCGGTCCATCTCGACGCTCGCGGTGGCACCCGTGCGGGACAGCTCCTCCTGGAGCTTCTTCAAATGCGCGGCCTCGAGCTTCTCTTGCGAGAGCAGGGAGAAGAGCGTCGCGAACCGTCGAAGCCCTGACTGCTTTGTGGACGCCGCATGGACGATCGTCTGCGTGCGGACGCCGACGACGCGCGACACCACGACGCCCAGCACCACGGGTGCGACCCACGCCCACGCGGGTACAAGCTTCATCTGCCCGAGCGCGATCGCGGCGATGTTCACCAGCGGCCACGCGCGCGCGAGCAACACGAACGGCGGAGACAGGAGCGCGCCCTCTTCCTTGGCGACCCACGCGACGAACGGACGCGGATCCGGTTTGTCCTCGCCGATCAGCGCACCCGTCACGGCGAACTCTTCACGCAGACGCGCGCGTGACGCCGCGTCACGGATCGCCTCCTGCCGCGCGCGTAGCACGTCGTTGGAATGTGACTCGCCATTGAGCCATCGCGCGAGGGTCTCCTCGCCGAACAAGGTCTCCGTGGAGTCGACGAGCGAGAACAGTGACTGGGGGCCGAACACGTCGAGGTCGTCCGCGTAGGGATGCTTCGCGGAGAGGTACTTTTCACCCGTGCGGGGAAGCTTGCCGAGGTCTCCGTCGATGCGGAGCATGCCGCGCTCGTAGTAGCCGACGGCGGCGCCGAGGCGATGCATCTTCTCATCCAGCCTCACGTGCACGACGACGAGCGCGATGAAGAGAAGGATGCCGCCCACCGTGAGCGCGGTGCCGATGGCAGGAGCGGAGCTCCACACGCTGACCGCGAGGCCGATGGCAGCGGCGGCAATGCAGAGGACGCGGGCCAGGGACACCGCGCGGTCTCGCACCTTCAGGGCCGACAGGGCTTGCTGCCGTTCGTCCTTGGCGCGGATGTACTCCTCGCGAAGGGAGGTTTTCTCCGCCTCAGTCACGCGCCCATCGTTATCACGCTGCGCGGCGAGCCCGGTCGACCTTCTTGGAGACCTTCGGGCGCGCGGAGGAGGAGACGCGGTTGGCGACGTCGGTGCGTGCCCGCGTGGCGCCGGATGCAACGGCGATGGCGAGACCCGGAAGCGTGGGCCGCACGCCGCGATCGCTGACCAGCACGAGTCCCTCTTCCACGAGGAAACGGACCGCGGCGCGGGTCTCCGTCGCCGTGCCTGCGGAGCGCTCCGTCAAGGCGTCGAGCGTGATGTTGGAGCGGCTGCGAGAGAGGCGAACGATGGCGCGGAGGACGGTGAGAGTGTTGTGCATGGACGTGTTATACGTTCAGCACTGAACATCCGTACAATTTGTTGCGTCGATTTCGTATAAATCGTTGATTATATTATCTTTTATATGAACCGTTCCGACCACTGAACGCCGCACAGTGCTGTGCGTTCACTCAGTGTCCGGAGGTCGAGAGAGGTCGAGCGTCCCCGGGCTCACGGGCGGCGCCTGGGCCTCGCTTCGGGCCGCGGTTTTCGCGTCGTGGGCCGCGCCTTGCGAACGCGGGGGCGCTTCTTTTTTGCCTCCGTCGTGAGGCCCAGCAGCGTGAGGTCGACCAGGTCCTCGATGTAGGCCCTGGGCACTGCCTTCTTCAGCACGAAGAGCCGGTAGTAGACCGTTCCGACGAGCATCGAGAACAGGAGCTCGGCGTCCAGGCCGCGCGGTAGCTCACGGCGGAGCTTGGCCTGCTCGAGCGACGTACGCAGCGACGAGAGTCGGCGTTCGCGCACCATCTCCATGATCTCGAGGAGCTCGGGCGCGACGTCGTCCGCGACCACCATCCGCATGATCGAGCGGCCGGTGGGCGTTGCGAGCCTGTCCGTGGCGCGGGCCAGGATCCCGACCAGGAGCTGACGTACGGGCCCATCGGTGGGCGGGCTTGCCGCTTCATCCACGGATGCCACGAAGGCGGCGCGCACGAGCGCTTCCTTGGTGGGCCAGCGCCGGTAGATCGTCGTCTTGTTCACCTGCGCGCGCTGAGCGACCGTCTCGATCGAGAGCGCGCCGAAGCCGTGCTCGGACAGCTCGTCCAGGGTGGCGGAGAGCACGTCCCGCACGACGCGTGCGCTCCTGCCTCCGAGCCTCGGTCGCCTCTCTGCCCTCACGGCCCGAGTCTATCACCGGTCCAGTCCGAAAATCCCGGCGTTCGAGCCCGCGCCAGTCTATAATCGCAACTTATCGTTGCGTTAGTACGCAACGCGCCCCCGTTCCGGAGCATCGGAATCACCGTGCTGGTAGGCGCCTTCGTCCTTGCTCCTGGGCAAGGGCGGGAAGCAACGCGAGCCCAGCGGCGCTCACTAAACAGCAACGAAAACGGAAACGATGGTGAGTCGCGCATCACGACAGCAACGATGCGCGGCGACCGTGTTGCGGTCTTCTTGAGGCGGCGTTCGTCCCAGAGTCATCACCGCATTGCAGCGCCGCCTGGGTGCGACTGCATTCGCAGGGGATCAAATAGGGCAACGACGGACCACGTATCGTCAAACATCGCACGATATCGTCAAACCACTGCACGAGGAGGCTGCATGGTTTTCGTCGAGAGCGAGCGATGGGCGTGCTTTCTCCCGAGGAGTGCGCGGAACGACCTCCCGGTCGTGAGCACACCCCGCAGGGAAAAGCGCGGCCAGCGCGAAGCTATCGACGAAAAACAGGCAGCCTCCTAGTGCCACTTTACGTTCTTGGCGCCCTCGATGATGAAGTCGCGGAGGAGCGTCACCCGCGTCGGGACGAACTGCGAGGAAGGCATCACCAGGTGCACGGGAGAGCCACGCTGGCAGTAGTCGGGCAAGACGCGGAGGAGCCCCGAGGCCTCTGCCTCCTCGCTGGACGAGAACAGCGGAAGGAGCGCGAGCCCGAGGCCGTCGCGGGCGACGCGCTTCACGAACGCCATGTCGTCGGCGGAGATGCTGCCGGTAACGGTGACCTCGTGCTGGCCGTCTGGTCCGGAGAGGGACCACGTACTCCGGGCTTTCACGCCGCGGAAGAGGATGCATGTATGGTCCACGAGATCCTTCGGATGGCGCGGGCACGGGTGCTTCTTCAGATAGCTCTTGGCGCCGAACACGCCGAAGTCCGTATTGGCGATCTTGCGCGCCACCAGGGACGAGTCCACCAGCCGACCGGCTCGCAGCGCCATGTCGAACCCCTCCTCGACCAGACTCACCATCCGGGACGTGAGCACGAGGTCCACGTGGATCTTCGGATGGATCACCGCGAACTGGGCCAGGATGTGCGCGAGCACCATCACGCCCATGTCCACCGGCGCCGTGATCCGCACGGTCCCATGCGCGCTGTGTCCGAGCTCGGACGCCTCTGCGTTCGCCTCGTCGATGCCGGTCATGAGCGCCTTCACCCGCTCGAAATAGGCCTTTCCTGCGTCGGTGAGAGAGAGCTTCCGCGTGGTTCGCTGGAGGAGCCGCGTGCCGAGCTGCTCTTCGAGCCGCGCCAGACTCCGGCTCACGCTGGACTTCGGAACGCCGAGGGCCTTTGCGGCCGCGGTGAAGCTGCTCGTCTCCACCACGCGTACGAACGCGGCGATGTGGTTCAGGTCAAGCTGGCCGTGGGTCGTCATGGGTTGTGCATGGTCCCGTCAGAGATGCCCGTCAGAGATGCCCGGCGCGGGCGCGCGGTAACGTCACCCGCATGATTGTGCCGCGTGGCGTGGAGGGCAGCGCGGTGATGGTGCCGCCCATCTCCGTGACCAGCGTGCGCGAGATGTAGAGCCCGAGGCCCGTTCCCTTCCCCGCCGCCTTGGTCGTGAAGAACGGCTGGAAGATGCGCTCGCGAAGGGCGGCGTCGATGCCGGGGCCGTCGTCCTTGACGTCGACCATGACGGCGTCGTCCGAGGACTCCGCGCGGATCTCGATCGTGCCGCCGTCCTCGACTGCCTGCGCCGCGTTGATCACCAGGTTCAGGAACACTTGCCCGAGGCGGGCTGCGTGGCCCACCACGTGCGGCACGTTGTCGTAGTCGCGCACGACGCGCACGCGGTGCTCCAGCTCGCCGTGGGAGAGGCGCACCGTCGATTCCAGCACGGCGCGAACGTCCACGAACTGGGGCGCCTTGTCGTCGCGGGTGAACGTGGAGAGATCGCGCACGATGGTTCGAACCCGAGCCAGCCCCTCGCGCATGGTCTCGAGCGACTGCTCGCGCTCGCGCAGCATGCCGAGAGCGCGCGTCACGACGGTCTGCGCGGTCTCGGGCGTGGCGCCGGCGAGCTCGACCTTGACGCGGTCCATCGTGCGCTGCAGGAGCTCGCCGTTCGTCATGGCGTAAGCGAGCGGATTGTTGATCTCGTGCGCGATGCCCGCGGCCATCAGCCCGAACGCGGAGAGCCGGTCCGCCTGCACGAGCTGCGCGTGCAGCTCCGTCTGGTGGGTGATGTCGCGGATGATGCTCAGCAGCATCCACTGCCCGCCGATCACTGCGCTGCGTGAGCTCACCTCGACGGGGAACGTGGTGCCGTCCTTCCGCCGGTGCGTCGTGGTGAAGCGCGCGCCCGCCTCGAATGCTTCGTTCAGCAGCGTCTCCACGTTGTGGACCGTGGTCTGCTCGCGCAGGTCGTGGATCCGCAGCGCGAGGAGCGCATCACGACCATAGCCATATGCGTAGATCGCGGCCTCGTTCGCCTCCACGATGCGGCCGTCGCGCGCGAGGAACAGCACGATGTCCTTCGCGTATCGCGACAGCAACTGGTAGCGCTGAGCCGACAGCTCGCGGACCGTGCGCTCCGTGACGTCGCGAACGAAGAGGAGCGCACGTCCGGGCTCGATCATCGTTCCGCTGATCTCCGCCACGATCTCGTCGCCGCGCGAGGTCGTCGTCGTGACCACGCGGCGCACGCGCCCGTCCGCTTTGAGCTGCGCCCACGTGCCGTCATCTTTCGGAACGATCGCGGCGGAGCACGTGCCGACGTAATCCGTTCGCGCGCCACCCAGCATCGCAAGGAATGCGTCGTTCAGCTCGACGATGGTCCCGTCGCCATCGAGCGCCAGCATGGCCTCGTCTGATCTCTGGAACGCGCGCTGCCAGAATTCGTCGCTCATGGCGGGGTGACCGCCAAAGCGGCAGCGCCGCGCGTCCGCGTGCTTGGCAGGGAAACCCCGCGCTCCCCGACCACGATGGGCACCACGACGTCCGTGCCCTTTGGAAACGGTGCGCGTGCCAGCGCCGCCGTGAGCGCGTTTCGAAGCAACGCCGTGACTGGACGCGGGCCTGTCTCCACCAGCGTGTCGCAGACGATGCGCGCTCGCTTCTCGTGGACCCGCACGGACAGGAGTCCAGCGGCACCACGCGCGCGGCGACCCATGCGGCGGTTCACGTGCTGCACCACCTCCGTCGCAAGGTCCGTCACGTCCGGCCCCGTGCGCGCGACGCAGCCGTTCGCGACGAGCCACCCCTGGATGGCCACCCGACCATCGCGCACGTGCCGCGGCCCCTCCACCATGCGCACGGCGTGTGGCAGGCGCGCGTCGAACGCGACGAGCCGATTCCAGCGCGGTGCGACCTCATGGAACAGCGGTGACGTGGCGCGCTCGCTGGTGTGGGCACGGCTGCGGAAGTAGTCGAGCAGATCGAACGTCGCGATCTGCGTCTCTCCGCCGCGGAAGCCCATGCCGCGCGAGAGACCAAAGCTGAACGCGAACTCGCCGTTGGGCGAGTCGCGATGGAGCCCCTGGAACCCGCCATCCGTGAGGCTGGAGAGCCATGGCGGCGCACCGAGCGCGGAGAGGCCAAGCGCGAGACCGGCCCACGACAGGAGCCGACGCTCGAACGGGGTGTAGGCGCGCGCGCTGAAGAACCCCCGCGCAGGCGTCCGCTGCTGCGAGAACTGACCGTCGACGTGCCACGCCTCCCACGCAAAGCGCGAGGGGTCGAACGGATCGCGCGTGTCCGACAGTCGCACGTCCAGCTCTCGTCGGAGCGCGCGGGCGCCGTCGAAGAAGCCGTCCAGCGTCACGATGTGTCCGTTGGCTGCGATCACGAGCGGCGATTATAGCGACATCGTGGACGCATCACCCGAAGAACAGCGAGAGCAGCTCGGCGTCGAGCGCGGGCGGCTCCGTCGCGGCGGCCACGAGCATCACGCGGAGCAGGTGGGCTCGTGCCGGCGACAGCCCCCGCCACACGCGGTCCGGCGCCGCGAACGCAGACGCTGACGCCGACAGAGGAAGCTCGGCACGCACCAGTGCATAGGCGTTCGGGTGCAAGATGTAGAGCGCACGAAGGTGGGCCAGGATCGCCTTCGCCATCGCGCGCGGGTCGTCGGCGGGCATGGCCGCGATGCCCGCGATGCCCGCGATGCCCGCGACGGGCGCGAGCGCGGGTGAAGACGCGACGAGCGCGCGGCCGACCGCGGCGAGCAGCTCCGTTTTGTTCGGAAAGTGGAAGTAGACCGCCATCGCGGACGTGCCGAGCGCACTGCCCAGCGCCCGCATGCTGAACGCCGAGAGCCCGCGCGCATCGATGAGCGCAATGGCCGCCGCCACGATCTTCGGGCGGGTCAGGTAGCGAGGGGCACGAGGCGCACGAGGCGCGGGAGGCGCACGAGGCGCACGAGGCGCACCGGGCAAAACCCGCGGCCCGAGAACCCTGCTGCGGTGCTTCTTTTCCACGTTTTCTGGTCACTCAGCGAGGAGACCAGCTAGTCTGTCACACTGGAGGTATGCACGGAAATGGGGCTCACGCCGCCACCGCTCCACGGTGACGATCTGTTCGACGACGAAGACGAGACCGCGAGCGGCCTCGACCTCCACGCGGTCTGTGAGCAGGCCGTCAGCCGCGTGCGCGACGACCTCCATGCAAAGCAGCCGATCGAGACTGACTTCGGGCCCATGGCGCAGGTCGCTGCACCGCGCGGCGACTTCTTCCAGGTCATGGTGAACATCCTGCTCAACGCGGAGGACGTCGCGCGACGCCTCGACGCCGAGCTCGGGCGCGTGATGCTGTCGACCCATGGTGGCGCTGACCACGCAGTGGTCCTCGTCCGCGCGAGCGCGCCTCCTTCACCGGGGGGGATGGGTGCCGCTCCCACGCCGCCTGGCGGAATCGAGCGCAGCGTCAGATGGGAGCAGTTCGGGATGCCGGTCTGCCAGAAGATCCTTGGCTCGTTCGGCGGCACGCTGTCGCTCGAGACCGACGAGCTCGCGGGCACCACCTTCCGCGTGACGGTGCCCGTGCCTCGACGCACGGTGCGGCCACCGGTCGCACAAGGCGCGCCGCCGCAATCCCTGCGGCTCCCCGAGTCACTCTCGCAGTCGAAGATCGTGACGCCCTCCGCGTCATTCCCCACGAGCGGAATCCCGAAGCGAAAGCACACGAAAGAGTTCGCAGCCCTCTCGCCACAAAAGAAGAAACCCTGAGCGCCTTCGTAGCTGGCTAGCGGGGAAGCTGGTCAGCCGTTGGCGGCGGCGTAGGTCATCACCAGGTACATGACGCACTCCTTGCCGCTCGTGTTCTTGTAGACGTGCGGGAGGTCGGCCTCGAAGACGATCGCGTCGCCGCTCTCGAGCTGGTGCTGCTCGCGTCCGACGCTGAGGTCCAGCGAGCCTTGGGTGACGATGAGGTGCTCCACAGTGCCGGCCGCGTGCGCGTCCGCGCGTTCCTCCGAGCGCGCTGCGAGCCGGAGCTCGTAGAACTCCGTCCGACGTGGGCCATCCCATGGGAATAGCGCGCGCGACTTGAAGGTGCCGTCGAGCGACGTGAGGATCTTCGCCTCCTTCGCGCGCAGGAGGGTCGTGGCGCCGCCATCCTTGGCGACGATGAGCGTGGAGAACGTGACGTCGAGCGCGCGCGCGACCTTCCACAGCACGTTGATCGTGGGCGCGCTCTGCCCCAGCTCGATCTGACCAAGCATCGCCCGGCTCACGCCCGACTTCTGCGAGAGCTTCTCGAGCGAGAGCCCGCGCTTCACGCGCAGCTCCCGCAGGTTATGGCCGACCACGGGCGCGAGGTCCGTCCCCACTTCAGGCGCGGGCGGCAGAGCCTCGGCGGCTTCCGACGCAGCCGCTGGCGGCGCAGCCGCTGGGGGCGCGGGCGGCGGCAGGGGTGCGCGCTTCTTGCCGCGCTTCTCCGGGGTCTTGTTCAACGACATGGGCTCGTCCGTTATAACGGATGCAAGCCCGCGACGCCAGGGCCGTCAGCCCTTGCCTGCATATGCGAAGCCCCAGGTCTTTGCGTAAGCCTTCTCTTCCGCTGCCCAGACCTCGTCCGACCAGCCGAGCAGCGGCTGCGCGATCTCGCGAATGCGCTTCATCTCGACCTGGCCGCCGCCAGGGACCAGGAGGCCGAGCCGCGCACGTCGCAAGAGGAGATCCTCTAGCCGCACGACGCCTTCGCTCTTCGCGGCGTAGGCGATCTCGGCCTCGTAGACCCACGAGCCAGCGATCGAGGTGGCGAGCGTGGGGTCCGAGAGCACCTCGTTGATGTCAGCGCCGTGTCGCCCGAGCAGGCGCGCCTTGTCCACGTCAGTCAGCTGCGAGGGCCATGCCGCGACCTCGCCCGAGGACTCGATCACGCGCGAACGATCCTTGAGCGGCCCGAGCACGTCGCTCACGGCCTCGAGAGCATCGCGCGCCATGACGGCGAACGTGGTGAGCTTGCCACCGGCGATCGTGACGAGGCCTTTCTCGCGCCAGATCGCGTGCTCGCGTGACTCCTTCGACGGATCCTTCTTCCCGGTGTTGATGGTCGGGCGGACGCCCGCGAAGCTGCCGATGACGTCCTTGTGCGAGAGCTCGAGTGACGGAAACGCGCGCTGCGCGCACTCCATCAAGTAGTCCACCTCTTCGTCCGAGATGCGCGGCTCGATGTCGAGGCTCTCCGGATGATCCTTGTCCGTCGTGCCCATGATGGTGACGCCCTCCCACGGCACGGCGAACACGGCGCGCGCGTCCTTCGGGTGGAGCAGCGAGACGGCCTCAGGGATCGGAATGCGCGAGTGCTTGAAGGTGATGTGCGAGCCGCGGATCTTCCGCATCTTCGCCTCCTCACCGAGCTGCTTGCGGAGCTCATCCGCCCACGCGCCCGTCGCGTTGATGACGACCTTGCCGCGGACCTCGGTCGTGCGCGAGGCCCCGGGCGCCTGATCCGTGACGCGCACGCCGACGACCTGCCCCGAGTTGTCACGAAGGAGCTGATCAGCCTTCGCGTAGTTGAGCGCGACACCGCCGCGCGACACGGCCTCACGAAGGACGCGGAGCGTGAGACGCGTGTCATCCGTCTGCGCATCGAAGTAGCGGTAGCCACCCGTGACGTCGGAGCCCTTCAGCATGGGGAACTTGGTGAAGAGCTCGTCCAGCGTCTGTTTCTGGTGGTTCCACTTCCACGCGAGCGCGTCGTACATGAAGAGACCCATGCCGTACATCCAGCGTGGCATCTGGTCGCCGGGGAACGCGGCGAGCGAGAACGCGAGCTCCGACACCAGGCCGTCGCTCTCGGCAAGCAGGCGCTCGCGCTCGCGCACGCTCTTCTTCGTGACGAGGAACTGCCCCTGGCGCAGGTAGCGCAGGCCGCCGTGTACGAGCTTGGTCGACCGGCTGGAGGTGCCCGACGCGAAGTCGTTCGCCTCCACCAGCACGGCGCGGTGCCCGTTGCGAACCGCCTCACCGAGGATCCCGGCGCCGGTGATGCCGCCGCCGATGATGACGACGTCCCACGACTCGCCCAGGTTCTGCCAAACACCGTCGCGCCAGCCGCGTGTCCACATGGAAGCCAAGCCTTTTCGTAGAGGGGTGACCGCGCCCTCGCGCCGACAATCTGTAGGGTTTGCACACGGACCTACAAGGACTACGTTACTTTCTCAGCGGGATTTCACACCCGAAAAAACGACGAGGCCGGACATGACCCAGGCGGACACCCAAACGCAGAAGACCAGCACCAAGGAAGCAGCCGCCGAGAGCACGGCGGATGGCGAGGCCAAGGCGGAGGCGAAGGCCGAGGCGAAGTTCGAGACCGAGGTGAAGGTCGAGGCGGTCCCGAGGACTGCAGCGAGCGTCGAGGCGGATCTCCGTGCGCGGCTCTCGAAGATGAAGGCGGCGCAGCGCAAGGGCGGGATTCCCGACTACGACGCGCGTGTTCGCAACCTGGACAAGCTGGCCGACGTGCTGCTCGCGAAGAAGGACGACCTCGCGAAGGCGATCTCGAAGGACTTCGGAAGCCGCTCTGCGCACGAGACGTTGGTCGCAGACATCTTCGTCACGCTCGGCGCGATCAAGCACGCGCGCGCGCATCTCGCGTCGTGGATGGAGTCCGAGTCGCGCGACGTAGCTCTGACCTTCCTGCCAGGGCGCGCGGAGCTGCGCACGCAGCCCCTCGGCGTCATCGGAATCATCTCGCCGTGGAACTACCCCGTGCAGCTGGCCATCGCGCCGCTCGCACAGGCGCTGGCGGCCGGCAATCGCGCCATGCTCAAGCCGAGCGAGCTCGTCCCCGAGACCAGCGAGCTGATGGCGAAGATGATGAAGGAGACGTTCGACGAGAACCACGTCCACGTCGTCACCGGCGGCATCGAGGAGGGCGTCGCGTTCTCCAAGCTCCCGTTCGACCACCTGGTCTTCACCGGGTCCACGAGCGTGGGCCGGATCGTGATGCGCGCTGCGGCGGAGAACCTCACGCCAGTCACGCTGGAGCTCGGCGGAAAGTCACCGGCGCTCGTCTCGCCCAGCTTCTCGCTCGCCACCGCGGCGAAGAAGATCATGCAGGGCAAGCTGTTCAACGCGGGACAGACCTGCGTTGCGCCCGACTACGTGCTCCTGCCGAAGGGCCGCGTGGATGCGTTCGTGGAGGAGTGCAAGAACGCTACGAAGGCGATGTACCCGAAGCTCGGCTCCAATGCCGACTACTCGAGCATCGTCAGCGCGAAGCACTACGCGCGGCTCTCGGGCTACATCAAGGACGCCGAGGAGAAGGGCGCGAAGCTCGTGAAGCTCGATCCGGGCGGTGAGGAGCTCTCGGAGGAGTCACGCAAGCTGCACCCGTACCTGGTCCTGGATCCGAAGGACGACATGACCGTGATGCAGGACGAGATCTTCGGGCCGCTCCTGCCGATCGTCACGTACGAGAGCATCGACGCCGCGATCGATTTCATCAACGACAGGCCGCATCCCCTTGCCCTCTACACGTTCGACAACGACGAGCGCCGCATCGAGCGCGTGCTCGACGAGACGTTGTCCGGCGGCGTGACCGTCAACGAGACGATGCTCCATGTGGCGCAGGACGATCTGCCATTCGGCGGCGTCGGCCAGAGCGGCATGGGCCACTACCACGCGAAGGAAGGCTTCGATGCGTTCTCCAAGAAGCGCGGCGTCTTCTACCAGTCGCGTCTCTCGGGGACGTCGCTCCTCTTCCCGCCCTACGGCGGCATGCTCGAGACGATGCTCAAGGTCTTGCTCAGGTAGCTATCGGCGAAGGGGAACCATGGGGACAGTTCACCAGGAAACGATCGTCATCGAGTCGCGAGGCAAGGCGATGATCGACATCACCCGCAACGTGCGAGACATCGTGCTCCGTTCGCAGGTCCACACGGGGCTCGTGACCGTGTTCGTCCAGCACACGAGCGCGTCGCTCTGCATCCAGGAGAACGCGGCGCCCGCGGTCCAGCGGGACATCGAGACCGCGCTCACCAAGCTCTTCCCGGAAGGCTCCCACTACGAGCACGATGACGAAGGCCCCGACGACATGCCGGGACACCTCCGCGCGCTGGTCACACGGACGAGCGAGAGCATCCCGGTGGGAGACGGAGACATGCTGCTGGGCGTCTGGCAGGCGCTCTATTTGCTGGAGCACAGACGAGCGCCACAAACACGAAGGCTCGTCGTCCACGTCGCCGGCGAGTGACGCGTAACCGCGCTGCAGCGGAGCGAGTCCAAGCTTCGCGTCAGTGGAGCAGGAGATACAGAAATGGGTTGGTGGCAGGTTCACGGCACGAACGATGTCGTTGGCGACGACCCATTCAGTCGATTGCGGATCGCCATGGAAGAAGTGGCGGAGCTGTACACGCGTGAATTCGGACGCAAGCCCACGCTAATTTAGTGGGCCCCATCGGCCACTTCGTTTCTTCTGCGCCATCCCCTGCGTGGAAGCGCTGTTGCGGACAGCTCACTTAGTTTCGTTGCAATCGTTTCGGTTACCAACCTGGGCCGCTCCTTCTGCCACTGCACTCCATGATGCCGCGAACGTTCTTGTCGAGCAGGCTCGAGTCTTGCGTCATGTTGAACAGGCGGTCGAGTTCTTCGAGCCAGTGCGGCCGCGGAGTTCGCTCTTTGAAAGCCGCGAGCGCTTTCGGTATCGCATCGCAAATTCGTTGCTGGTTTTCTGTGGTGAGTGCTCTCAAATCCACCGAGCCCACACCGGGGCCTTGAGCAAGGCATCGCTGCTCCAACAGCCAAACGGCGAGCTCGTCCCTGTCGTGTCGTACTGACAGCGCTCGAGCGATGGCTTCGAGGACTTCGTCGTAGGCTCCATTGGCGCTAAGCCATGACCTGCCGTCCTGAAGGGTAAAGAATGTCGTCACGATGTACTCCTGCGTTCTTCTGCACCATCGCCTACGTGGAAACAGCGCTGGATCGAGTCGGGGGCGCCCGGCAGGCGAGGCTTTGAGCGAGCAGCGCGCGGAACGGACTTCTGTCCGTGAGCACGCAGCGGAGCTCAAAACGAAGCCTCCCGGGATGCACCCGGCTCGAGGCAGCGCTGTTTCAGCCGTCTCGTAGAGGGCGGCCTTGAGCATCGGTGACTCGGCCGGTCAGCATCATGATGCCGTCGATGATTGGCCACACGATTCCGACTCCGCAGGTGGCCCACACGACCACGATTTGCGCGACGGCCAGGCCGATGTGGCCCGTGTAGAAGCGGCCGACGCCGAAGGCGCCCGCGAACAGCTGCAGGAGGCCGGCGACCATCTTCGATTTGTCGGAGAACGGCATCCCGCTGATCGGATCGATGCCGTAGGGCGCGCTCATCTGCATGCCCATCGGGCCGTTGCCGTACGACACCATGCCCGGAGCACCGTTGCCGGGTACGCCGTACGGAGACGGCGGCGCGCCGTAACCACCGGGCGGTGGACCACCGTAGCCACCAGGAGGAGGCGCACCGTAGCCACCGGGAGGAGGTCCGCCGTAGCCGCCAGGAGGAGGGGGGGGGCCGTACATGAGGATGAGCGTAGCGCTTTTTTGGAGAGACTGAAGTCCCTCCGAACGACGGACTATTCGAGGCTACTTCCAGGCTACTTCGAGCCGGACACCTTCACGCCGGCGCCGAACTGCGCGTGCGGCGGCTCGACCGGAGCGACGCATGCGGGATCGGGCGGGAGCTTCTTGCCCGCCGGCTTCTTGGCCGTGCACTGCGCCGGCAGGTTCTTCGGATCCCAGGTGGTCTCCGCGACCAGGTACGTCGCCCACGGCGCGCCGACGAGCTTGGTCAGTGCTGCGAGCGGGACGGCCTGCTTCGTCTGGATCGCCGAGAGGATGTCCGCGACGGCGGTGCGCTGCTCGAGCGCGTCCTTGCGAGCCTCCTGGAGATCGCGCACGTCCTCGGCCGCGAGCGGCTCGTTGAACTGCATCTTCACGACGCGGCCGGCGCGCGTGACCTTGGTCTTCTGCAAGGCACGCGAGAAGTTGTCCACGATGATGGCCCAGCTGCGCTGGCGCAAGCTGGTGGGGTTCGACTTGGCCTGCTTCGCGAGCTTGGCGTCGTTGTTCTCCAGCTGCGCCTTCCAGTCGACGACCAGATCGTTCGCATCCTTCTCCACGGCCTTGGCCGCGTCGTCATCGCGCGCGACGAGCACGACGCCACCGTGGACGGCGTTCTGCTTCAGCACGTCGGGCTCGATCTCGAAGGCCGCTGCGCGCAGCTTCGCGTCGATGTCCTGGATCGTCTTCTCGTCACTGGTGGGGAAGCAGCCCTGGAGGAACTCGTCCGTCTTGCCCGCGGACTGGAACGCGCCCCACGCGCACGGCGCCGCCAAGAACGGCTTTGCGGTGGTGAGCTGCGCCTCGATGCGCGAAGAGCTGAGGCCCTCGAGCTCGTTCGCTGCATCGTTGAGCGCGGCGAGCTGCGTGGACAGCTCCGCCTTCGGCGTCGCGATCGTCTTCGAGATCTGATCGAGCTCCCCGCGCTTCCCGAGGAACCAGGAGGTGCCTGCCTTGAGCGCAGCGTCGGATGTGGGCCCGCATTCCACGGTCTTCGTGGCGTCCTTCGGATCGGTCGTGCGACAGAACCCGTCGAGCGTGCTGAACGAGCGCTTCGTCAGGCCATACTTTGGCGGCAGGTCCGTGAGCTTCAGCTGCAGCACGTCGACCTCGGCCTTTGCGCCCGTGTCATCCACGAAGCCGATCGCCGTCTGGAACTGGCTCTCCAGGCTCGCTCCGAGCACGCCGCCGCACTCCATGAGCACGCGCACCTGCTCCAGGTTTTCCGGCTTGAAGAACTTCTTGGCGTCCGCCGGGCCCAGCAGGGTCATCACCTCGAGCTCGTGCGCCGGGTCAATCACGCCTTCGCGACAGATCTCCGCGCCCAGCTCGGCAGCCGTGAACACCTCCTTCAGGTGCGGGTCGGTCTCGCGCGCGCCTTCCACTTGCTCGGCCTCGAGCACGGTTGTGGTGGACGGAAGCTGCTTCGCGTCCACTGGCAGCTTCCAGGCGTTGGGCGCCTTCTTCTTGCAGCCGACCTGGGAGACCGCCATGACGGCCAGAAGCGCGAGGAGCACATGGTTGCGAGCCCTGTTCATGGCGTGCATCCTACACGCGATTCGCCGCGCGCCGCAGCCCGAAATGCAGTGTTATCTCCCGTACTGCATCATGGGCACCGTATTCACGATGCGGATCGAGCCGTTCAGGAACATGAGACCCGGGGCGTCGTACGCGACCACGGTCACGTGGCCCGGGTAGACCGGCACCATCATCTGCGCGGACCCGGCGTTGTCGGAGAAGAGGTACGGGAACGCGCAGGACACGTGGTGACTGCCGGGCGGCATGTCGAAGCCCATGCGGCCCCAGCGCGCGGCGACCGGATGCCGGTTCACGGAGACCTTCGGCGTGACGCCGTGAAGGAACAGCCGCATCGGGTTGAAGGCAAGATTCAGCTCGATGCGGCCTGGCTGATCGGGCGTGGGCGGCGGGGCGCCCTGTCCGTACCCTCCACCTTGTCCAAAGCCTCCACCACCAGGGTGCATGCCGCGAAGGCTAGCATTTCTCTAGCGCTCCAGCATCGTAACGGCGTCCTTGAAGCGTTGCGCGAGGTCGGGGGCCTTGCCTTCGTCCTCGTGTTTGAAGAACACGTAGGCGCCGTCGGAAAACTGCGGATCGCTCACGCGCTCTGCCCACGCCGCGAGATCCGCGCGTGAATACCTGGGTCTGCGGAGCCGCACGTACGCGAGCGTCCCCACGGGGCGGAAGGCCAGCGGACGCTTCTCGTCATCCACGCAGACGAGGGCGGCATTGCGCTCGCGCAGGACGTCGAACACCTCTTCATCCAGCCACGTGTCGTTCCCGAACTCCATCGCGAGGCGCATCTTTCTTCCGACGGTCTTGAAGAGCTGCTCGAGGAGCGGCACGTCCTTCTTCAGGTACGGTGGCAGCTGGAAGAGCACGGGCCCCGTGCGCTTGCCGAGCTCCTTGTGCGCGAGCGCAAACTCGGTCACGAACGGCGCGGCATCCTTGAGGCGGCGGAGGTGCGTGATCTTGAGCGACGCCTTGAGCGCGAAAGAGAACGCTGGAGGCACCTGGCCCGCCCAGCCTGCGACGAGCTTCGGTGAGGGCATCTTGTAGAACGTGTTGTGGATCTCGCAGGTGTCGAAGTGCTTCGCGTAGTAGGAGAGCAGCTCGTCTTTCCGGAGATCCTCCGGATAGAAGTTGCCGAACCACCCGTCATACGAAAACCCGCTCGTACCGATCCTGACCTTGCCCATGCCCGCCAAGGCTACATCACCCGGCCCCCGGTTCTCGACCCGGACGTCACACGATGCGACGCCGAATGCTCTGTCCGTGCTGCTCGCGGAGATGCAGGCGCGCGGCCCGGTGCTGAACCTCACGCAAGGCAACCCGACGACCGCCGGCATCCCCTACCCGGCCGGGTTCGGAGCGACGGGGCCCGGAGAGCTGGACCCCGCGATCGACGCACCGTACGCGCCGGTTGCGTTCGGCCTCCGCGCGGCTCGTGAAGCGATCTCCGCGGAGTACGGGGTGGACGGCGCCGCGGTGGACCCGGACGACATCATCCTGACCGCGAGCACCAGCGAGGCGTACGGCCACCTCTTCACCGTGCTCTGCGACGACGGCGACGAGGTCATCATCCTCGTGCCGACCTACCCGCTCTTCTCGTATCTCGCGCGGTTCGCCGGCGTGCGGCTGGTCGCGTGCCCCCTGTCGTACGACGGCGCGTGGCACATCGAGGCGAGCCTCGTGGCGCGAAGGATCACCGAGCGAACGCGCGCGATCGTGCTCGTGTCGCCGAACAATCCCACCGGATCGTTCCTGAAGCGGATAGAGCTCGATGCGCTTCTCGCGCTGGGTCTGCCGCTGATCGTGGACGAGGTCTTCTCGCGCTACGGCTTCGCGCCGGACGCGACGCGCGTGACGACCGTCGCAGGCGAGCGCCGCGGCCTTCTCTTCTCGCTCGGCGGTCTGTCGAAGCTCGTAGGTTTGCCGCAGGCGAAGCTCGCGTGGATGGCGGTCTCCGGCGAGCCCGCGCTCGTGCAGCAGGCGAAGGAGCGGCTGGAGCTCGTGCTCGACACGTACCTGAACGTTGGAAGCTTCATCCAGCATCGCGCTCCACGGCTGCTCACCACGCATGCGGTCGTCCGCGAGGCGATCAAGGCACGCACGCTCGCGAACCGCGAGACGGCGCTCCGCACGTGGAGCTCCGCCGCGAACGTGCTCCACGTGGAAGGCGGCTGGTACGTGACGCTGCGCCTTCCGCGGACCAGGCCAGAGCACCAGATCGCGGAGGAGCTCCTCGCGAAACATGCAGTCTACACTCATCCGGGCATGTTCTTCGACTTCACGGACGAGGCGTACCTCGTGCTCTCGCTGCTGAGCTCCGAGGTGGACTTCGCCGAAGGCGCGCGAAGGATCGAAGCGTACGTGCGCGAGTCGTTGTAGAAACACGGCCCATGTCCGAGCCCCGCGTCCGCCGCCTGCTCCTCGCGCTGTTGCTCTCGCCCGCGGTGTGCGGCTAGCCCGCGAACGTCGCCGCGCGCTTCAGGATGGCCTTCGTCTTGTCGGCAGTGACGCCCGCGGCCTTCGCCACGGCGCGGATAGCCTCCGCCTCGGCCTTGTCCACGCCGCCCGTGGCCGCGGCCACGACGCCCGCGATGAGCACGGCGGCCTCCGCTTGCTTCAGCTCGGCGAGCGCCTCGCCCACTGCCTGCGCGCGCTTGTCCGCCCCGTCCGCCTTCGCGCGAGCCATGCATTCGTCGACGAGCGTCTCGGTCTCCCACTCGATGACGGCGCCCTTGGAGATGAGCTCCACGGCGCGCACGAGCGTCGCCCTCTCCTCGGCATCCATCGTGCCGTCAGTCATCGCGGCGAGGACGCCGGCTTCGATCGCGAGCGCAAAGACGCGAGACTGATCGGCGGCGCCAAGCTCGGCGCGGATTTCCGTCGCGTGTTTCTCGAGTTCGGCGAGGGCCTTTTCGTGCTTGCTCATGGTTCGGGGCTCCGACAGCGGGAAGACAGGGGAACACGGCGGCAGACGCCACGCGGTGCCAGCATACACTCCATCTGGCCGAACCGGTCACCCCCGTTTCGCGTGGCCAATGCGCATGGATGTGCATCAGTGTGTCATCGATGTGCATCGACCTGCACGGACCTGCACGGACCTGCACGATGACCATCCATGGTAGCCGAAACATCACGACGCTATTTTTCGAAAAACTTGGGACCATTTCTGTCCCGCGAGCCTTGACCAGCACCCTCCGAGGAGCGAGGCTCGGTGTCTGATGGGCACATGCCCGCTGACGCCGTGGGGGTCTCGCGCAGATGAAGATGACTGACGTATTTCTTGGCTCCCTTGAACGCGGCGTTCGCACATTGATCGATGGCAGCGCTGCGCCGATGCTCGTCGTTGCCAACGGGCACGTCGTCCACGTCAACGGGCCCGCCGCCACGTTCTTCCAGGTTCCCGTGACGGAGCTGCTCGGCCGCTCGTATGCAGACCTGTTGCCCGCGGACGCTCGCGACGGCGAGGTGTCCGCCATGGCCATCGCACTCACCGACGGCGTCGCTCCGCCGCAGACGTTCATCATCCAGCGACCTCGAGCTCGGTCCTCCGACGCATCACGCCAGCCCGTGGAGACTGCGTGCTCCGCCACCCTCTACGACGGCGCTCCCGCTGTGCTCGTTCGTCTGTCGGAGCGTGCTACCGCCGCGAGCGAGGTCGGCACGACGCGACGCCGCGTGCTGGTCGTGGACGACGAGGTCGTCATCGGCAACGTCGTACGGCGCATCCTCCGTGACCACGACGTGGTGCACGTGACTGACGCGGAGCAGGCGATGATGCTCCTGCGCAAGCAGCGCTTCGACGTCATCCTGTGCGACGTGATGATGCCCGGCATGTCGGGCGTCGACCTCTTCGAGATGGTGAGCCGCGACCACCCGCTGCTGCGTCAGCGCTTCGTGTTCGTGACCGGCGGAGCCTTCACCAAGCGCGCGCGGGATTTCCTCGCGAACGTTCCGAACCCGCGCATCGACAAGCCGTTCGAGGCGTCCGCCATCCGCGACGCGGTCACGTCCCTGTCGGCGCTTCCTCACTGAGCGCGGACGCGCCACGAAACTCGGCTTCGAGCGCGGCCTCTCGCGCGACCGGCGTTGCGTTGTAAGTCGCGGTGCGCATGACCCACTCGTCGAGGATGGCGAGGCATCCATCGAGGGTGTCACACACGTTCAGCTTCTGACGGAGCTCGCTGGCGCCGCGAAGCCCGTGCAGATATCCCGACAGGTGTCGGCGCGTGCATCGAACGCCGTAGGGCTCGCCGCGCTCCTGCACGTTCGCGAGGAGGTGCTCCTTGCACAGGTCGATGCGCTCCATGTCCGTGGGCGGAGCGACGCGCTCGACGCGACGGAGCAGCCCGTAGATCTCGCGGAAGACCCACGGATGCTCGATGGCTCGCCGACCGACCATCACGCCTTCGCAGCCTGTGTCGGTGAGCGCGCGCGCGGCGTCATCCGCGCTCTTCACGTCGCCGTTGACGATCACGGGGATCTTCACCCCCGATTCCTTCGCCTTCGCCGCCCAGCTCCAGTCGGCCTTGCCGGAGTGCCCCATCTGCGCCGTACGACAGTGGATGGTGAGCGCCGACACGCCGGCGTCCTCGAGGCGCTTCGCGAGCTCCACGATGGGCATGTGCGACTCGGGGCCGTAGCCGATGCGCGTCTTCACGGTCACGGGGACCTTCACGCTCGACACCACCAGCTTTGCCATCGCCACCATCGCGGCGGGCTCGCGCAGCCATCCGGCGCCGGCGCCACGCCCCGCGATCTTGGGCACCCAGCAGCCGCAGTTGATGTCGATGAAGAGCGGGTCGGCTTCCTCGGCGAAGGCCGCGGCCTCCGCGAGGCGCTCCGGGTTCGAGCCGTAGATCTGGATGCCCGTCAGCCCGTCGTCCGCGGCGAGGCGGATCTTGCGCTTGGCGTTGCGGCAGCCGCGCAGCAGGCCCTCGACGTTGACGAACTCCGTCATGGCGAGGTCCGAGCCCAGCTTGCGACAGAGCCGGCGGAAGACCATGTCCGTGACGTCTTCCATGGGCGCGAGGACCGCGGGCTTGTCGCGATAGCGGCGCTCGAGCTCTCGGTGCTTCTCGGAGGACATGCGCGGGTGGCCTTAGCTCAAAATCACGCGGAGGGGAAACCGTGCCCCCTTTTTCAGGGTATAACGAAGCTTCCCATGCAGAAGATCCTCGCAAAAGGTGTGGGCGCAAGCCCGGGGCTCGCGACCGGCAAGCTCGCGTTTTCGTCCGTGGACGCAGAACGTCGCAAGGGGGAGAAGCTCGTCTTCCTCTGCGATGAGTCCGGACACGAGGACCGTATCGGCATCGAGGCAGCCGTTGCGGTCGTGTCCGTGCGCGGCGGCCTCACCGGCGATGCAGCCATCATGGCGCGCGCGCTCGGTAAGCCGTGCGTCGTGGGCGTGCCCGGGACAAAGGTGTTCTTCTCCGAGCGTCGCGTCGTGTTCCGCAGCGCAGACGGCCAGGAGACCGAGCTACGCGACACCGACGAGCTCACCGTGGACGGCAAGACGGGCGAGCTCCGACGGGACTAGCGGGAGCGGTTCATCGGGCCGCCGGCTTCTGCCAGATGCCCTTCATCCACGCCTCGACGTCCTTCGTCTTGGTCGGGATGTGGTCGGACAGGATGCGGCAGCCGCCCTTGATGACCAGGACGTCGTCCTCGATGCGGACGCCGATACCGCGGAATTTCTGGGGCACCGTGAGATCGTCGCGCTGGAAGTAGAGGCCCGGCTCCACGGTGAGCACCATGCCGGCGACCAGCTTGCCGAACTTGTACGTCTCCGCCCGCGCCTTCGCGCAGTCGTGCACATCCAACCCGAGCATGTGGCTCACGTTGTGGAGCGTGTAGCGACGATAGAGCTGCTTCTGCGGGTCGAGCGCCTCTTCCACCGTGCACTTCAGGATGCCCCAGCGGACGAGGCCCTCCGTCAGCACGCGCATCGCGGCGCGGTTCGGATCCAGGAAATCGCGACCGGGCTTCACCTCGAGGAAGGCCTGGCGCTGCGCCTCGAGCACGAGCTCGTAGACCATGCGCTGCTCCTTGCCGAACTTGCCGGAGATGGGCAGCGTGCGCGTGATGTCGGCGGTGTAGAGCGTGGTCGCCTCGACGCCCGCGTCGAGCAACATGAGGTCGCCCTTGGTAAGGGGGCCGTCGTTCTTGGTCCAGTGCAGAGTACACGCATGATCGCCAGAGGCCGCGATGGTGCCGTAGCCCACGTCGTTGCCCTCCGTGCGGGCGCGCGTGAAGAACACGCCCTCGACCTCGCGCTCGCTCTTTGCGGTCTTGAGGCGCGCGATGACGTCGTCGAAGCCGCGCTTCGTGGAGTCGATCGCCTTCTGCAGCTCCTTCACCTCGAGCGCATCCTTCAAGAGACGCGCCTCGGAAAGGTACTCCGCGAGCTCCTTGTCGCGGTCCGCGCCGAGCGAGAGACCGTTCGCGCAGGCCTTCTCCGTGGTCTCGGAGAAGCCGCGCAGCAGCCGCGTGGGCTTCGTGGACAAGGTCTTCGCGAGCGACGTCGCGAGGTCCTTGATCGGGCGACACTCGTCCACGCCGAAGCGGTGCTTGCTCTCGGGCACACCCAGGCGCGGGCCAACCCAGAGCTCACCCTTGTGGCGGTCGGTGAAGAACGTCGCGTCGACCTTGCCGGGGTTCGGCTCCACGTAGAGCACGTGCGTGTGGCCGCTCTTGCCCTTGCCCTTGCCGTTACCTGGGATCGGCTCGAGCACGAGCACGCAGTCCGGCTCCAGGTTGCCGGTCAGGTAGTAGAACTCGGTGCCGGCGCGGAACGGATAGATCGTGTCGTTCGCGCGCACCTTCTCGTGCCCACAGGGGATGACGAGCAGCTCGCCCGGGAACCGCTTCGAGAGCGCGTCGCGCCGCGACTTGAAGTTCTTCGCGCCTTGCACGCGGGGCGGCAGCTTGCCGGAAGGTGCCTTCCAGCGCTGCACCATGAACTCGAGAAGGGCGGGCGGCGTCGCCGGATCATGCGATGCGGGGGGCGCTGCCTTGCCGCCCTTGGTCTTGCCGCCCACCGTAGGTCCCGCCGCGCGCTCTTTGAGAAACGTCATGGCGAAAGACGATACCAGAGGGCGGCGCGACCGTCACCGGGAGGCACGCACGATCGAGATCGGTATCATGTGGGGGAAGGCCCACCTTTTGCCGACCGACAAGAACGCGCGAACGAGAACGGAAACGCCGCGAGCCGCTTCTCTCAGTCGATGTTCGCGCCGCCGAGGATCCACTTGCCGAGGAGGTCTCTCTCCTCCTCGGTCATGTTCGTCTTGTTGCCCTGCGGCATGTTCTTCGACATCACGGCGCGCAGCTTGATCTTGTCCACGTAGCCTTTGATCTGCTCGGGGGTCTCGAACATCACGCCGTTCGGCGGCGCCATCAGGCTGGGGTCCGACGGCTTGTGCGAGTGACACGGCACGCAGCGAGTCTGCATCACGAGCTCCACGCGCGAGAACGCGATCTTCTCGCGCGGCGCCGCCGTGGCCTCCGCCTTTGGCACACGGCAGAGGAAGAAGATCGTGCATGCGGAGACGACCATCGTGACGCCCAGGTACGCGAGCGCCGGCCTCCACGTGAACCGGATGTTCATGAAGTGGCGGATGAGCGCGCCGGTCACGATGAACACGGCGAGCACGACCGACGAATATTTTCCGCTGAAGGTCGACGGGAAGTGATTCGACACCATCAAGAAGATCAGCGGGAACGTGAAGTAGTTGTTGTGGATGCTGCGCTGCTTCGCGTGCTTCGACAGCGAGAGGTCGTCCGCACTTCCCTTCTGCGTCGCCAAAACGAGCTCACGCTGCGACGGAACGATGTGCAGGAACACGTTGCCAGCCATGATGGTGCCAAGCATGGCGCCCACGTGGATGAAGGCGGAGCGACCTTCGAGCACGTGCGGAACGAACCACACCGCTGCCGCAACCAGAGCCAGGGTGAGCGCCGTCGCGAGCTTCTCGGCGCGCTTGCCGAGCACGCGCCAGATCACGTCGTAGACGATGAACCCCCCGAAGACGGTGCCGAGCCCGAAGTCCATCGCGAAGTCGGGAGAGATCTTCGAGACGTTCGTATCCACGAGGTACGAGCCGCCACCGCTCGCGTAGTAGACGATGAGCAGGAGGGAGATACCCGAGAGCCACGTGGTGTAGCTCTGCCACTTGAACCAGTGGAGGATCTTTGGATACTCCTCCGGCCGCAGCATCTTCTTCTCGACCTGGTAGTACGCGCCGCTGTGCAGCATCCAGATCTCCCCGAACGACTTCGGTGAGAGGCCCTTGCGCTGCTCGAGATTGCGATCGAGCCAGTTGAAGAGCATCGAGTTGCCGACCCACATGATCCCCGCGATCACGTGTATCCAGCGGACGATGATGTCGGCGAGCTCGCGGAGGTTCGGATCCATGGGCGGATCCGACTATATAGCGCCTCTGCGGTTGGGAAAGGCGCCGTTCCCGTGTATGACGACAGAGAGGAGATGAGCTTCGGCCCCGAACCCAGCGACCACCTCGGCAAGTTGATCGCCGGACGCTACACGCTCCTCCGTGTCGTCGGTGTGGGTGCCATGGGCGCCGTCTATGCGGCGACCGACGCGCGCGACGGAGCCACCGTGGCGCTCAAGGTGCTGGTGCACGAAGACCAGGAGAGCCGCGAGCGCTTCCGTCGCGAGATCGTCCTCAGCGCGAGCATCACGCATCCGAACGTGGTGCCCATCCTGGATCATGGCAGCGACGACGAGCTCGCCGTCCACTTCTATACGATGCCGCTCTACGAGAAGGGCGACCTGGCGATGGAGCTCGCGCGTCACGGCCGCATGGCCATGGAGGTCGCGGTGCCGCTCATGGTGCAGGCCTGCCGCGGCGTGGCGGCGGCGAACGACAAAGGGATCGTCCACCGCGACATCAAGCCGTCGAACCTGTTCCTGGAGGTCGCGCCGGACGGGCAGATCACGGTGCGTGTCGCCGACTTCGGGCTCGCAAAGGGAGACGAGAAGAGCATCACCCGCTCCGGTGCCATCATGGGCACGCTGCACTACATCGCGCCCGAGCAAGCCGTGAGCCCGAAAGGCGTGGATGCGCGCGCGGACGTGTGGAGCCTCGGCATGGTGCTCTATCATCTGCTCGCGGGCGTGCCGGCGTTCACGGCATCGGGCACGTTCATGGCGTTCCTCGTGAAGAAGGGCGGCACGGTGCCCGCGCTCCAGGACCATGCTCCTGCCGTTCCCCCTGCCCTCGCGCGCGTGATCCACGCGGCGCTCCAGCGCGAGCCGGACGCCCGGTGGCCCGTGGTCCACGAGCTGGTGCTGGGCCTCTCGACTGCCGTCGGCTTCGACCTGTGTGAGCGGACGGTCACCGAAGCAGAGCTCGAGAAGCCGCTCCCCGACCTGCCCGCGGCACCGCGCGCGGTGTTGCCGCAGCACTGGGAAGATCTGCTTCGCGGATGAACCGGGGCGCCTGATCAGAGGCCGAAGAAACGGAGCGACGCCTCGCGCATGCGCGGGCCGATACCGTGGACGCCGGCCGCTGGACTGCACGTGGCGACCCGCGACCCCTGCGCACATGCATGTAGTTTGCACGTAGGGTCCTGGGCTTCCGGAGCGCCACCGGGGGACCATGGCTTGTCCACTGCCGCGCACTGATCCTGCGCGAGCCACCGCGTGAGCGACTCCTTGCCTTCCGACGCGGGCACCACCGGGTCCGCCGGATCGTGGACGATGAGGGCATTCACAGGACCGCTGCAGTCGCCGTACGGACCGCCGCCCTCGACCGCGACAATCCCGTCGAGCCGCTTGCCCCACGCACACGCAAGCTGGTTCGCGAAGTATGCACCCGACGACAGGCCGAACGCATACACGCGCTTTGCGTCGCCCTGCGCGCCGTCGGCACGCGCCTCCGTGAGTGCTCGTACGAGCGCGTCCATGAACGACAGATCACGCGTGCCGTCCCAGTGCAGCGCGTACTCGTCCGCCCAGACGTTCCTCACGACGGCATCGGGATAGGCGAAGATCGCGCGTGGGCCCGAGCGCGTCTCGAGGTCTGCGTAGGCGCGCATTCCCGCGCCGTTCATGCCGCCACCATGCAGCACCAGCACGACGGGCCATGGCCCTCTTCCCGCGCGTGGGCGACTCACGATGAACTTTCGTGGTCCGTCCTCCGTCGCGATCGTCTGCGAGGTGACGTCCCACATCGGGGCCGGCGCGGGAGGCAAGAGCGCGTCGGGCGTCGTGGCCTCGCGCGCGTTGCCCGGCTCGCAACCCCAGCCCCATGGCAGTGCGACGAGCAATCCCAACAGGGCGCGCGACCACAGCGGTGAGCGCGCGGAGCTCACGGTGCGGCCCTCCCACGCGAGCGACGCAGTGCAACCAGCGCCTGCGCGGGCCGTTCTGCCTTCGTGGCGCGCTCGCCCTCGCACTCGCGCGAGCCCTCCGCGAGATCGCGGCAGGTGCTGGGCCGCTCCTCGTACACGTCGCACAGGAACGTCCCCTCCGGCATCACGCGTAGCGCCACGCAGTGGCCGTCGTCCATTCGCATGAACGCCTTGTTGCCGATGAAGTGGGCGACCGCGTCCGCGCGCTCACCGAGGCGCGCCCAGTCGTCACCGGTGACAGCCACGTATTCCACCGCCTGGGAGAAACAGCACGCACCGCAGTGCACGCATCCCTCACTCACAGGCAGCGATGGCTTCCTTCGCGTTGGTCCCGCCGCGGAACACGGCCCGCAGCGCCTCGTCGTAGGCGGCGTGCGCCTCGAACGCGTGCAGCCACAGGTTCTCCGTGAGGATGAACGAGAGCTTCTTTCCGCGGAAGTCGAGCGACGTCTTGAAGCGCACACGGTTCTCGTCGTGCGAGTACTCGTAGTTGCCCGACACGAGCCCTGCGTTGGCGCGCGTCACGAACTCGATGGCCTCGCGGCGCGCACCCGGCTTCGGCTTCCCCGACACGAGCAGATAGAGGATGAGGCGGCTCTCCGCTGACAGGAGCTCCACCGCGACCTCTTCGACGCCGGTGATCTCCTCGGGCCCCGCGCTGAAACGAACGGTGCCGAGCGGGTCTCCCAGGCTCTCCGTCGTGTGGGCGATTTTCTGCTTGCGGAACAGGCGCTCGATGACGACAAGCGCATCGCCGCCGGGCACCACGGAGCCGTGGGTGCGACGCTTCTCCAGCTGCACCTTCGGGAACGCGGAGCGCGAGCGAACCTGCGACGGAGGCGGCGCCGAGCCAGCCACACCTGCAGTCGCGGCGCGCTCGAGGGTCTTCATGAGGCGCGTCGTCGCGTCTCGCTGCTTGCCATGAGCGGGCATCAGGGAGAGCGCCCGCTGGCAGTCGCGAAGGGCGTCCTCCAGCGCGCCACGGAGCGCACGGAGCGCCGCACGGTGCGCGTACGGCTCCGCGCGATCCGGCGACAGGTCGATGGTGCGCGTGAAGTCCGACTCTGCTGCGCCGTCCTGACCCAAGCGCTGGAGCACCAGACCGCGACGCTCGTATGCACGGGAGAACGCGGCGTCCAGCTCCAGCACGCCGGTGTAGTCGTCGACGGCGCCGCTGAGGTCGCCCGCCTGCGCGCGCGCGTTCGCGCGATTGAAGCGCGGCATCAACTCCAGGGGCGACAGCTCCACTGCGCGCGAGAAATCCGACACTGCTGCGTCCAGTTGACCGAGCTCCTGGCGAACGTTGCCGCGGCTGACGAAGACCTCCCAGTCGACGCGCCCGGCTGCGATCGCCGTGGTGAACGCGGCCTCGGCCCCGGCCCAATCGCCGACGTTCGCACGAGCGATGCCCGTGTCGAAGTGACGTGCCTGGTTTTTTCGAGAGGGTCGTTCCATGGTAGGTGCGATCGCGTACTCTGAACTTGTATCCAATTTCATCCGGCTCTGCTGCTACTAGCAACGACACTCAACACACCGCGTCGAGACGCGTCGAGACGACCGACTGCGTCGTGGCCTTTCAGGTTCGAAAGACGGCGTTTCACTTTCGCGAAGGAGAGGCATCGTGACCGGACGTATCGCGGCGGAAACTCGTGAGGGACATGCGGTGGAGACCACCGCTACGGGCCCCTACGCAAGGTCCGAGCCTGTGCGTGGCAGCGAAGAGCCCGACCGCACGAAAGTTGGGGCATTCGGTCTACACCCGGACGACCTGTCGCGATTGTCACCTCCGAACTCGCCCGCCTACATCTTCGGCAAGCTCCAGCGTGTGCATGCGCACAAGGACGGAATGCCGGACGTGGCGGTGAAGCTACGCGCCTTCCTCGAGGAGCGACTCTCGTTCACGCTTCCGCGGATCGACGCCGTGGTGCGCTCGGATGATGAGGCGACGAAGCTGACCCTCGTGCTCGACGACGGGCTGCGCGTGGAGGCGGTCCACATGCCGCGCAACACGCGGAGCCCGCGCGTGACGCTCTGCATCTCGAGCCAGGCCGGCTGCGCCATGGGTTGCACGTTCTGCGCGACAGCCAAGATGGGTCTCGTGCGAAACCTCACGGCGCACGAGATCGTCGGGCAGGTGCTCGCCGTGATCGCGGCCCTGGGGCCCGCGGATTACGGGCGCGTGAACCTCGTCTTCATGGGCATGGGCGAGCCGCTTCACAATGTGGAGGAGGTGCGCGCCGCGGTGCGGGTGCTCTCGGACCCGCGCGGCCTCGGGATCGCACTGTCACGGATCACCGTCTCGACGGCGGGCTGGTTGCCAGGGCTCGTCGCGCTGGCAGACGATCCGCACCGCCCGAATCTTGCGCTCAGCATGAACGCCACCACGGACGAGGCGCGCGCCCGCATCATGCCAGTCGCGAAGCGCTGGTCGCTCGCGGAGCTGCGTGAGGTCCTCGCCCGCATCAAGCTTCGCCCGCACGAGAAGCTCCTCATCTCGTACGTCCTCTTGGCCGGCGAGAACGACACCGACGCGGACGCCGAGCGGCTCGCGGCGTTCGCGTCCGGCCTCAAGGCGATCGTGAACGTCATTCCGTGGAACCCGGTGGAAGGCGCGGCCCATGCGGAGAGCCAGCGCGCGGCGGAGTTCGCGAAGCTGCTCCACGAGCGCGGCGCACTGTGCACCGTGAGGCGGAACCGCGGCCGCGACGCGAACGCCGCGTGCGGTCAGCTCGTACAGGCCGACTCCGCTCTACCATCGCGCAAGCGAAGGCTGACCGTCAGCGCGCGCTGAGCTCGCCGCCGCGAGTGCGAGCGACCTTCTTCCGACGCGCGCTCTTCGCCGCCTTCTCACCGGGGCGCCGCCTGACGATCGTTCCACGACACGAGGGCGCGCCGCAATGGCAGGGATAAACCCGCTTGGCCTTCGCCAAGCTGATGCTGTCGTCGTAGTCGTACCGGTAGTCGTAGGTGAGCTCCGCGCCTTCGCGGATCGGAACCATGGCGAAGATGAAGACGCGGTCGCCCTCCTGGATGGCCTCGCAGTTCGGCTCGCAGGAGTGGTTGATGTAGCGGGCGTCGTTGCCCTCACGGATGGCATCGAGGCACCACTCGTCGTCCAGGGAGAAGAGCATGGTGTGGTGGTGCGCCATCGCCTCGTCGTCGTAGCGGACGTCGGCCTCCCGGTGCGTGATGCGCTCGCCCGTGTATTCGATGACGCGTGCGCCCTTGCGAATGGCGCGCGTGGCGAAGACGCCGCGTCCGGCGATCTTCGATGTTCTGACTTCGTACGGCAGGCTCTGTTTCAAAGCTTCATTTCCTTCGGTCGCACGCCTTGCACGTTCCGATACCAACAACGCACACAGGTTTTCAACCTCGAACTGACGATCCGTCCTCCTCGCGTTGACGAAACCCCGAAGCCCGCGTAGCGAATGTGAGCATGAGACTGCCCCCCCAAGCCCGAGCCGCCGTCGCGCTGGCAGCTCTGGTGGGCGGCGCGTGCAGGGATTCGCAAGGCGAGACAACGACGGCCGCAGCCACACCGACCTCGACCTCACCCTCGACCTCACCCTCACCCTCACCCTCGACCTCGACCTCGACCTCACCCTCGACCTCACGCTCCCCCCTTCCCCCTCCCCGCTCCGTTCGTTTCGTCGCGCTCGGTGACACCGGCAAGGGCAACGACGGCGCGCGTCGCGTGGCGAAGGCGATCGCAAAAAAATGTGCCGCGGATGGCTGTGACTTCGCGCTACTCCTCGGCGACAACGTCTATAACAGCGGGATCGCCGCGCCCGATGATCCGCTCATCGTCGAGCGGTTCGAGAAGGTGTTCGCGCCAGTCGATGTCCCGTTCTATCCGGTGCTCGGCAACCACGACTACGGCGCCGACGGACTCGGAACCGATTTCGCGCGCGGCATGAACGAGGTGCTCTACTCGAAGCGCTCTCACAAGTGGAAGATGCCCGACGCCTTCTACACGCTCTCGTTCGGCCCGCTGGATATCTTCGCGCTGGACACCAACATGGCCAATTTCGAGCGCGCCGACGAGCAATCCGCGAAGATGAAGGCGGCCATGCTGAAGAGCCGCGCCCGCTGGAAGCTCGCCTATGGGCATCATCCGTACATGTCGAACGGTCCGCACGGGAACGCCGGCAGCTATAACGGCCTCACGCGGCCGCCGTCGTTCTCCGGCATCCACGTGAAGACGTTCGTGGAGGGATTGGTCTGCGGTAACGCCGACGCTTACCTCTGCGGGCACGACCACTCGATGCAGTGGCTCACGTCCACGTGCAACGGCACGGAGCTCTTGGTCTCAGGGACCGGCGCGGAGGCGACCACACTGCCCGGAAGCAACCTGACGCGCTTCCAGTCCACCGACCTGGGGTTCATCTACGGCGTGGCCACAGACACCACTCTCACGATGGAGTTCGTGAACGACACCGGCGCGCGCCTCTTCACGCGGACGCTCGTGACCCCCGTCTCGCACGCAGCCAGCGGAGGCGGACCGTGAGAGAGCAGGACTGGGAGCACCCGCACGCGCTGCCCGACGGCACGCAGATCACCGTTCGTCCGCTGCGGAAGGACGACAGGGCAGAGCTGCGCCGCGCTCTAGAGGCGCTGTCGGAGGAGACCACCATGCGGCGGTTCTTCCGCTCGCACCTCGAGCCTTCCGAAGCAGTGCTTTCACAGCTGTCCGACGTGGACCAAGAAAACCACGTCGCCATCGTTGCCATACTGCCCACGCCGGATCTCAAGGACGAGCGCGGTATCGGCGTGGCTCGCTTCGTGCGGATCATGGACCAACCCGACGTCGCAGAGTCCGCCATCACCGTGATCGACGAGCTCCAGCACTGCGGCGTGGGCCGCGTCCTGCTTCTGGAGCTGGTCGCCCTTGCGCAGAAGCACGGGATCACCCGCTTCCGTGCGGAGGTGCAGAAGGACAACGCAGCGGTGAACGCGATCCTCGCGCAGGTGCCACACGTGCGCGTCGCGGAGTCCGACAAAAGCGCGACGTACGAGATCGAGATCGGCGACGGCAGCCCAGACAGGTCCCCGATCTACGAGCTGTTCCGCGCGCTCGCGCGTTCGTTCCGTCGCGTCGTGGGGCTCACGACCGGCGCCCGCACGGACTGACGGCGCGGCCTTACTTCCGGCTCAGCTCGGAGAGCACGAAGGCCATCTCCTCCGTCACCGACAGCACGACCTTCGCGAGCGGCTTGCCCGCGCCATGCCCCGCCTTGGTCTCCACGCGGAGGAGGATGGGGTGCGACGGATCTCCCTGCGCGTCCTGCATGCGCGCAGCCATCTTGCGCGCGTGCAGTGGGTCGACGCGCGAGTCGCTCTCCCCCGTGGTGAAGAGCATGCTCGGGTAGCGAACGCCGTCCTTCACCGCATGATACGGAGAATATGCATGCAACGCGTTGAACTGCGACGCGTCCTCCGAGCTGCCGTACTCCGGCACCCACAGCTTTCCGATCCGGAAGAGGTGGTACCGCAGCATGTCCGTCAGCGGCACCAGCGAGAGCCCTACGCGAAAGAGCTCGGGCCGCTGCGTGGCTGCGACGGCTACGAGCAGGCCGCCGTTGGACCCTCCCATCAGCGCGAGCTTCGCGGGACACGTCACCTTCTCCTCTATGAGCGTCTCCGCGCACGCGTAGAAATCGTCGAAGACGTTCTGCTTGCTCTCCAGCATGCCGGCGCGGTGCCACGCCTCACCGAACTCCCCGCCTCCGCGCAGCACGGCCGAGACCCAGATGCCGCCGCGCTCCACCAGCGTGAGCGCGCGCGCCGAGAAGCCCGGGGTCTGGTTCACGTTGAACCCACCGTATCCGTACAGCACCGTGGGCCGCTCGCCGTCCCGCGGCAGGCCCTTCTTCGAGATCACGAACATGGGCACGCGGGTGCCGTCCTTGCTCGTCGCGTACATCCTCTGCACGTCCACGTCCGGCAGCGCGAAGCCAAGCGCCACGCGCTCCCACACCAGGAGCGCGGCGCCCGCCTGCGTCGTGTCCAGCCGAAGCACCTCTGGCGGTGTCATGAACGACGTGAACGACACGAAGATCTCGCCGCCCTCGAGAGGGGCTGACACGCCTGCGGTGCCGATCTCGGGGAGGCGCACCTCTCCGATTTGCTTGCCCGCGAGCGTGAAGCGCTCCACGCGACTGGATGCATCATGCAGGTATGTGGCGACGATCTCGCTCGTGGTGACGGCCACGTCCTCCAGCACGTCGGGCGCCTCGGGTAGCAGGCACGTCCAGCGATCACGCGTGAGCGCATCGTATGGCACGGCGTAGAGCGCATACCTGGGCGCGCCGTCGTTCGTGTGGATATAGAGCCGATCGTCGCGGGCGATCGGCGTGAGCAGGACACGGCCCTCGCTCGGCACCTTCTCGAAGCGCGGGGACTCTTGACCGGTGGCCTGCCGGTCCCACACGTGCGCCTCGCTCTTGTCCCACCCCTCGTGAATGGTGACGACGACCCAGCGCCCGTTCGGAGACACGCCCACGCCGGGCACGTCCGTCTTTTCGCGTCCCTCCCCGAAGATGAGCTGATCACTCTTCGGGTCATCGCCGAGCTTGTGGAAGAACACCTTCGAGCCGTACTTCTCGTCGCCTGCGGGCACCGACCCCGGCTCCGGAAAGCGCGTGTAGAAGAAGCCGCTCTGGTCTACGAGCCACGACACGGTCGCATGGCGCGTGTGCGGGATGATGTCCGGGAGGTCCTCGCCGGTTCGCGTGTCGCGGACGTAGAGCGTGCTCTCTTCGCTGCCGTTCTCACTCCGGCCCCATGCGCAGAGCTCGCCGGACCGCGACGGGTACCACCAGTCGAGCGCGGTCGTGCCGTCGAACGACAGGCCGGCGGGATCGACCAGGACCTGATCCTCTCCATCAACGCCGTCGCGGACGTAGAGCACCATCTGGCTCTGCGTGCCCGTGCGCTTCATGTGAAAGTAGCGCCGCGTCCCGTTGCGATCGACGCGCATGGCGGGGGCGCCCGTCACGCCCAGCATGAGGAGCGCGGAGATGCGCGCGCGAAGGTCCTCGCGCTCCGGCACGGCATGGAAGTACGCGTCGGTCCGTCCGTTCTCCTCATCCGTGAACGCACGCACCTCCTGCGTATCGCCGTCCTCGAGCCAGCGATATGGGTCCGCCACCGTGACGCCGAAGTACGCGTCCTGCGTGGGATCCGTGCGCCGTCGCTTCGGCGGGACGAGAGCGGTCATTGCGCGCTATCGTACATGGCCCATGACGCGGCCGCTCCTCCTCCTGTCGAACGACGACGGATTCTTCGCGAAGGGCATCCGCGCGGCGCGCGAGGTCCTCTCACAGGCGTTCGACGTGGTCGTGGTCGCGCCCTCCTCCGAGCAGAGCGCGTCGAGCCACGCGCTCACGCTGGCTCGCCCGCTGCGCGCGTTCGAGGCAGAGCCCGGCATCTGGGCGGTCGACGGAACGCCCGCCGATTGCGTGTATCTTGCACTTCACGGAGAGACGCGCTTCCTTCCGCGCCGCCCCGACGTGGTCGTCTCTGGCATCAACCGCGGCCTCAACCTGGGGCAGGACGTCTTCTATTCGGGGACGGTGGCGGCCGCGCGAGAAGGCGCGCTGCGCAACATCCCGGCGCTGGCCGTCAGCGCGCACCACGAGGCCGCCCTTCCGGAGGTCGCTGCCGTCGCATCGAAGCTGGCGCTCTCGCTGTGCGCGCACAAATCGCAAGGGCGCTCGCCGCTTCTCTCGCTCAACGTGCCGAAGCCGTGGACCGGCGAGGTCCGCTCCGCCAAGCTCGGCACGCGCATCTACGAGGAGATCATCGTGGAGCGGAAGGATCCGCGCGGTCGCTCCTACTACTGGATCGGCGGGCCGACCGTCTCGAACTCCCAGGACGAGGGCACCGACACGGCGGTGTTCGATCAAGGGGTGGCGTCGCTCACCTCCCTCATCCTGGATCTCACGCACGGGCACGATCATGGGCTCGCGGAGCGCCTCGCCGCGCACGCGTCAACGAAGCCGGGCAACAACTCCTAGAAGATCGAGAGTCGACCATGCACAAGGGTATCGAGTACGCGAAGGCACTCATCCGCAACGTCCCGGATTTTCCGACGCCGGGGATCCTCTTCAAGGACATCACGCCCATGCTGGCGGATGCGCGCGCGCTTCACATCGTGCTCGACGCGATCGCGGAAGACTTCATTGGCCAGCCGGTCGACGCCGTCGTCGGCATCGAAGCGCGCGGATTCATCTTCGGCGGAGCGCTGGCGGCGCGTCTAAACGCGGGCTTCGTGCCTGCGCGCAAGCCGGGCAAGCTGCCTACGCACGCGGACAAGGTGAGCTACACCACGGAGTACTCCACGACGGAGCTCGAGATCCACAAGGGCTCCTTCAAGCCGGGCGCGCAGGTTCTCATCGTCGACGACGTCCTGGCCACGGGCGGCACGGCGAAGGCCGCGGCGGATCTCGTGCGGATGCAGGGCGCGAAGGTCGTCGGCTACGCGTTCGTGATCGAGCTCGCGTTCCTGGAAGGTCGCAAGAAGCTGACGGACGCCCGCATCGAGAGCGTCATCACCTACTAGAACAGCTAGGTGTCGCTAGCTATCGCTGCTCGCCATCCAGGTAGAGCCAGGCGTTGCCCTCGCGCAGAAAACGGCTCTTTTCGTGCAGTGTTGCGGGGACACCGTCGGCACCGCGGTAGCTCGCGCTGAACTCGACCGTGGCCCTGTTCTTCCCGGTGACGCGGTGCTCGTGCACCGTCAGGCCGGTCCAGGTGAGGAGATCCTCGTCGAGCGACATCACCTTCGGGCGGGTGCGTGGATGCCAGCTTTGAAGGATGTAGTCTGCATCTTTTCGGACATAGGCCGCGTAACGCGAGCGCATCAGCGCCTCTGCGCTCCTCGCGGGCGAGCCCCGGTGGAGCGCGCCGCAGCACGCGTCGTAGGTCGCCGCGGCGCCGCAAGGGCAGGCGGAGGAATCGATCGAGCTCACGTGCGCAATCCTGTGGCGCGGCTACTTCGCGGCCTTCGCGTCGCGGCCCAGGAGTCGCTTGGGAAGGAGCGTGAGGAGCTTCAGGATGGCGCCCAGCTTGGTGAACGGCCCGCCGCCACGCAGCTTCGCGAAGGCCACGGCGATCGCGCGGAGCGTGTCCGTGTACGGGTACCAGTAGAGCTCCTTCTTCGCGCGGTTCCTGTCCACCAGGATGAACCGCGGACGCGTGAGCGCATCGAGCGCGAATGGCGAGTTCGTCACGCCCCACCCGGAGTCGCCCACGCCGGTCCACGGGGCACCAGGCAGCGCGCCCGTGAACGCGTGGTTGTTGATCGTGACGACGCCCGCGCGAAGCCGCCGGCCGAGCGCCTGGCCCTTCTTCACGTTGCGCGTCCACACGCTGGCGGTCAGGCCGAAGCGCGTTCCGTTGGCGCGCTTCACGGCGTCGTCGGGCGAGTCGACGCCGACAATCGGGATCACGGGGCCGAAGGTCTCCTCCTGCATGAGGGCGATCGACTCGTCCTTCACGGAGAGCACGGTGGGTGCATAGGCATAGTCGCCTTCGCCCACCTCGCCGCCGGTGAGGATCTCTGCGCCCTTCTCCTTGGCTTCGCTCACGTGGCGCGCCACGATCTCGCGCTGCTGTGTGGTCGTCATGGGCCCGATGTCGACGCCGGGACGCAGGGCCTTCACCGCAGCAACGATCTTGTCGGTCAGCGCCTTCTCGACGCTCTTGTCGACGTAGACGCGCTCCACGGACGCGCAGTTCTGCCCCGCGTTCACCATCGCACCCCAGACGATGCCGTTCGCCGCACGATCCAGGTTCGCGTCCGCGAGCACGATCGCAGCGTCCTTCCCGCCGAGCTCCAGCGCACACGGGACCAGTCGCTCCGCGCACGTGGCCGCGACCTTCTTGCCCGACGCCACGCTGCCCGTGAAGACCACGAGGTCCACGTCTGCTTCGCAGAGCGCCTTGCCTTCGTCGCGACCGCCGAGCACGAGGCCGAGCAGCCCCTCCGGCAGCACGTCCTTGAACAGCGACACGAGGAGCTCGCCCGAGCGCGGCGTCACCTCGCTGGGCTTGAACACCACTGCGTTGCCCGCGCAGAGCGCGGGGATGATCGTGCGCAGCGGCAGCGCGACCGGGAAATTCCAGGGCTGGATGAGCGCGATGACCCCGCGTGGCTCTCGGTGGATCCAGCCGGATTTTCCGGGGTACGCGAGGCGATCGATCTCGACGTCGAGCGACTCCAGCATTTCTTCCGCGTTCGCCGTCCAGTAGTCCACGACGTCACCGGAAGGCAGCGCCTCGGACAGGAGCGCCTCTACCTCGGGCTTGCCGGTCTCCTCGGACACCACCTTCGCGATCTCTTCCGCGCGACCGAGCAGCCGCGACTTCACCTTGGAGACCTGACGACACCGCGCTGCAACGGACATCTCCGCCCACGTCTTCTGCGCCTCGCGCGCGCGGAGGACGATCTCGGGGACCTCGGAGGCCGGCGTCGCGGTGACGGCGGACAGCTCCTCGCCCGTCTTGGGGCTCTTCGTCGGAAACGGGGCTGACATGCGGCGGCACTATACCCAGAATCGCCTCGTCCCCATAGACTCTGCCCCCATGAGGTACTTCTCCTTCGGCTGGCTTTTCCGGGGCGCCCCCGCGCTTCTGCTCACCGGGCCGTGGTTGCTCACTGGCTGCCCCGACAACAAGGCCACCCCCACGGAGGCAGGACCCGCCGTGGCCGTCGTCGACGCGGGGCCTCCGAAGGTCGAGAAGAAGCTCGACACACAGAGGTGCGAAGCAGGCTCTCGAGATCTGGAGACGATCGCGAAGTCCGCGAACAAGTCCTGCGCGAGCACCACCGATTGCACGGAGTGGGTGCGCGCTCGCAACTGCGGCAGCGTGCCCGTCGCACGGCCGTTTCCACCTGCACCTGCCGAAGCCCGCTGGAAGACCGCGATGGACTCCGTCACCATCGCCTGCCCCGACGAACCAAGATGCAGATGGGCCTCGATGGGAGTCGAATGCCGCGGAGGCCAGTGCCAGCCGTCATTGGAAGGCACCCTCGAACAACCCACCGCGCCCTGATGGGCGCTCATGCGCCCAGATGAAGTCGTGCTAGGCGCCGAGGGCGGCGCGGACTGCGGTGGCTCTTTTTGCTACCAGGGCGTGGGCTTCGCGGACCTCGGGGCGGTCGCGGATTGATTCGAGGACGGGGCAGCAGCGAATCCACGCCTCGTCGAAGAGGCCTTCCGACACGGCGCGCTGGAGCGCCGATACAGCGTCGTCCTGCATGCCCCCCAGGTAGCAGCGAGCCTCCACCGTGAGCTGCGCATAGAACGCCTTCGTGCGACGCGACGCGCCGAGCGAGTACGCGAGCTCGCGGAACATCTCGACAAGGCGCGGGACCACGCGATGCTCGCGCAGCCACACCACCGACTCCTGCGCCACCACGCGCTCCTGCGGCTCCAGCCCGGCGAACATGTCGGCCGTGACGCCGTTCATCCACGAGGGATCCATGCGCCAGAAGCACATGCGGAGCCGGTCGAGCCAGTAGCTGAACGGCGAGACGCGGTCCACGGGCCCCAGCAAGAGGCGCTGGGACTCGGACCAGTCGCCGGCGAGGGCAAGCGCGCGCGCGCCCGGATAGCGCATGCCGCCGTAGCGGGGCTCCAGCGCCAGCGCGAGATCCATGTGCGCAAGCCCCTCGTTCACGGCGCCCGCCTCGAGCAACAGCCGTGCTGCGACCGCGCACGCCTCCGGTGAGCTCGGCGCGATACGTAGCGCGCGCGCTGCATGCTCCGCAGCTGTCGGCGCGTCACCCGCGTGAAGGGCCACGGTCGCGAGCGCCACGCGCGACTCGACGCGGTTCGGCGCGATCGCGAATGCACGACTCGCAGCCGCCTCCGCGATCTCCAGCGGCCCGGCGTACTGCACCTCCACGCCGGCGAGGCGCGTGGTCGCCATTGCGTACGCGCTCAGGATTACTGGGTCCTCCGGTGCGCGCTCCACCGCCATCCGGAACAGCTCGCACGCGCGCGCGATCGCAGACGGGCTGTAGCGGAAGTACTCGCGACGCGCGCGGAGGTAGAAATCCAGCGCCTCGGGGTTCGAGAGCGCGTGCTCGAAGCGCGGCGGCGTGAGCCCCAGCGCCTGCGCGAGACCGTTTGCGATCTGCTCCGTGAACGTGGGGATGTCGGACGCCGAGCCCGTGAGGCGCAGGCGGTAGATCGAGAACCCGTCCTCGACCGTCGCGAGACTCACCTTGATGCGGATGCCGTTCCCGACGGTCTTCAGCGACCCCGTGAGCAGGAGCTGTGCGCCCAGAAGCCGCGCGCGCTCGCGGAGCTCTGGAAGCGTGCCGGTCAGGCGCGCAGTCACCCCGCGCGAGCAGAGGCGCAGGCCCGTGACGGACGACAGCGAATCGATCAGGCCGTCAGAAAGGCCGAAGCCAAGGTGCTCGATGCTGTCCTCATCCTCGGCCTCGAACGGGACCACCGCGAGGAGCACGGGGTCACGTGTCATCTTCGGCGGTACGGCGGAGAGCGCACGGACGTCGAGCGGATCCCTGGCCTCCGGAACCGTGCGCAGCTGCTCCGCGGCCATCGCGACGCCGGGATATCGCTCTTCCCGATCGCGCGCAAGGCAGCGCACGACGAACGCGCCGAGCTCCGGCGAGACCTCGGGCCTCAGCGTGCGCGGGTTCGGCGGACCATGCATGAGGCGCTGCGCCAGCGATGCGATGGTGTTGCCGGGGAAGGGCTTCTGCCCGGTCAGCATCTCGAAGAGGATCGCGCCGATGGCGTACTCGTCTGCGCGCCCATCGAGGCTCGCGACGTTCTCGGCCTGCTCCGGCGCCATGTACGCAGGCGTCCCCGTGGCGACCAGGCGCCCCAGCTCTCCGCGCTCTTCCGTGCCGCGCGCCACGCCGAAGTCCATGACGACGACGCGACCATCGTTCGCGATGACCACATTGTCGGGCTTCAGATCGCGGTGGATCACGCCAGCGTCGTGCGCGGCAGCCACCCCGTCGCGCATGGCGAGCGCTATCTCGATCGCGCGATCGATCTGGAGCTGACCGCGCTTCTCGAGCAGCTCGCCCAGCGTGGCGCCCTCCACCAGCTCCATGGTCAGGAAGCGATGTCCGTCGGCGTCGCCCAGGTCGAAGGTGCGCGCGACGTTCTTGTGCGTGACCCTTCGTGCAAGCCGCACCTCGCGCCTGAAGCGCGCGTGCGCTGCCGCGCCGTTCGCGAACTCGGGGCGAATGACCTTGAGCGCGACGTTCTCACCCAGCTCCAGATCGCGCGCACGATAGACGGCGCCCATGCCGCCCATCCCGAGCAAGCCGATGATCTCGTATCGCCCTGCGAGTAGCCGCACGGCACCCGCGATGAAGTCGCCCGACGCGTCCGGATCCGAGGAGGTATAGGCCTGGGACGAAGGCAGCGTCGGATCGTGCGGGATGCTCATGCCGTCATCCGGGCTGGCGTTCGACGGTGAGCTCGGAGCCGCGCTCGCGGATGCGGCGATATCCGAAGAAATGGAAGACGTCGAGCGGGTAGAGCCTCGCGATCTTCGTGTTGATGAGCAGGCGCGACGAGTCGTCCTTGCAGCGGGTGACGCCGGGGAGGAACGGCAACACGCGCTCGAACTCGAGACGTCGAAGCACCTCCGACGCGAGCAGCCGCGCCTCCGTCACCGCGCGGCCCCAGAAGAAGCCGTCGCTGCCGAGGCCCTGGTAGAGCGGCAGGATCACCATCCCGTCCCGCGGCGCGCGGATCTCGCCGTTGCGATCACGCGCCAGCAGCTGGCCGTTCTCTGCGTGGTCGAGGCAGCTGAAGCCCGGCTCCATCTTGAACTCGTCCTCGGGAGCGATCTCGTGCCTGGACACGACTTCGAGCATGCGGGGCAGCTTGCCGCGGCGCTTCTCGAGCAGGTTCTCGGCAGCGGTGAGCTCGGGCAGCTGCTCGCCGCGCGCGATCCGCAAGAGGCCCGATTGACGGAGCGCGATCCAGAGGACGGCCTCCAGCGCATCCACGGATGCGGGGTCGTCGTGCTGCCCGCCCTCGCATCCGAACGTGACGCAGTTGCGTTTGGTCCAGAACGCGGACTGCACGCCGTCGACCTGCTCTTCGAGGCCGATGACGACGGGGAGCGGAAACGCGCGCACGAACCTGCGCTGCGGCAACGTGTCGCCGAACAGGATGAACGGAATGCCCTCTGCGCTGGAGGTGTGGAAGTCCGCGAGGTGCACGCGGCCGCGCGCGCGACCGATCGCCGCCTCCACCTGGGAGAGCAGATCGAGCTGCTCGCGATCCTCTGCGTCGAGCTCCCGCTTCTTGCGCAGCTCGCGGACGTGCTCCTCCGTCCATACGCGGTTCAGATCCTTCGCCTGGTAGCGCACGCCCTTCTGCAGCGCCGCCACGTTGCCGCCCAGGACGAGCAGCTCGCCGCGTAGACCGATGTCACCGCGCTCCAGGCGCGCAAGCACCCGACGCGAGCCCTCGATACCAGCGGCCTCGTTGCCGTGGATGCCCGCGACGACGATCAGTGACGGCCCCGGCATCTCCGAGACTACGCGACCGACCTCACGGCGCTCCAGGATGGGCCTCTTCTGAACGCGTTCCATCTTGGAGGGCGGGTTTGCATTGGACGACTGGTTTGACGAGCTCGTGCCTGAATTCATTGCATGCCTTCAATCATCGTTGTCGTCTCCGGAGTCTCCGAGGAGGGCGCTCATGTGCTGCTGCGACTCGGCCTCTTGCTCGATGATCTTGCCGACGATCCCGATGAAATCGTCCTCGGTCAGGACCGCCACGATGTGGCCATCCTGCACCACGGGGAGACACCCCACCCGATGGTTGCGCATCAGCTCGATGGCGTCCAGCGTGGAGGAGTCCGGCGTGACGGTGACGGGGCTCCTGCGCATGAGGTGCGCTGCCGACACAGAGGGTGCGCTGCTCGGCCCGTTGCCCGCTTCCTGCTCGGCCAGCTGATCGTAGTGTCGCTTGACCGCGCGCTGCGAGATGAGGCCGACGAGTCGATCCTTGTCGTCCTCCACCGCGACGTAGCGAACGTGCTCCCACGCCATCAGCTCGCGAACGAGCTCCACGGGATCATCCGGCTGCACGGTCACGAAGTCCTGCGACATGTACTGCGAGACCTTCTGGTACCCGGTGCGCGCGCTGTCGTTCTCCGCCAGCTCCGCCTTCTCCCACTCGCTCACGACCTTGTCCGTGCGCTGCCGGGTGATCATGCCGGCCACGAGCGCGGTGAGGCGCCCGCCCATGGTGCCCTTGTGGCGCATGCCCTCGAGCGACTGCAGCATCCATCGCGAGCCCGTCTGCTGCGTCGCGACGCGCTTCGTGAGGATGCCAATGTAGCGATCTGCGTCCTTCGGCTCCACGCCGGCGCGGATCAGCCCCTTGTGCGCGAGCGGCAAGAGGCGCTTCTCGACGAGCTCACCGGCGTACACCTCTTCACCGTCGAACCAGGTGAAGCGCGCGCCCAGACCTTCGCGCGCGGCCGCGTACAGGTTCGTCTGCGCGTGCTCGAACAGCATGCGCTGCGGGATGTCGCCGATGGTCTCGCCGAGCTCCACCATCAGGCCGAGCCACATGGCGGCGTTCGCCATCTCGTCCGCGATGGTGGGCCCCGACGGAAGGACACGCAGCTCGATGCGGAGATGCGGCTTGCCGTTCTCGCTGATGCCGTAGCAGGCACGATTCCAGCGGTAGATCGTGCCGTTGTGAAGCGCGAGGGCCTTGAGCCCGGGGCTCCTGCCCTGCTTGAGCACCTCGATGGGATCCTCGTCGACGTCGGTGCCAACGAGCGCTCGGAACCGCGCGATGTTCTCGCGATAGAGATCCGCGGCGCTGCCCTGAAGCCAGCCGCGACCGAACGACACGCGCCCCTGCTCGTCGCGCAGGTGCAGTCCCGGCGTGCGGATGTCGCACGCTTGCTCGAAGAGCGCGATGCGCGTCTCTGCCCACAGACGACGGCCGAACAGCACGGGCGAGTTCGTGCCCGCAGCGAGCACGGGCGCGAGCAGCAGCTGCGCGAGGTTGTAGTAGTGCGCGAACTTCTCCGGCTCCTTCAGCTGAAGGTGCACCTGGAAGCTGGCGTTGCACGACTCCACCATGACGGAGTCGTGCTTGACGACGAGCTCGTCGATCCCACGGATGGAGAAATCGAAGGCCTCGCCTCGCGCGGCGTTCATCACGCGGTTCAGCGTCTGGTAGCGCGGGCTCGGGACCATGTTCTCCAGCCCGAGGTCGGTCTTGCCGATGGTCGGGAGGATGCCGGCGAGCACCGGCATGAGCTCGATCTCCTTCGCCTTCGTTCGGACCTTGTCGAACAGCGCCGAGAGCTGCTGCTCCATCGCGCGCAGCCCACCGCCGGCGAGCGGCTGCGGGTCCGCGTTGATCTCCAGGTTGAAGAGCCCGAGCTCCGTCGTGAAGTGGTTGTCTTGCAGCCGCTCGAGGAGCGACAGCGCGCCCGGCGCGGGCTGGTACGTGTTGTTGACGAGGAAGATCTCCTGCTCCGCGCCGATGCGCGTCACGCCGCGCTCGAACGCGCCGGACTTCGACATCTGCTCGAACGCCTCGAGATCGCGCAGGAGCGCGCGTATGAAGTCGCGCCGCGCGGCTCCCTCGAGCCCGCCTTCGATCTGCTTGTGCGCCCGTGTCTCAGGCATGGGCTATCTCCGCGCGCCCTTCTGGGCAGAAGCCGGCCGTGTCCACTGGTCCAGGTATTTGGGCATCATTGCGCGCCATGTGACCCAGTCATGGTCCCACGTGGGGCCCCAGGAATCTACGTGGTTCGGGACGCCAGCGTGTCCCAGCACGTTCGCGAGGCCGAAGCTCTCGCCCAGGTTTTCCCACTTCCCCTCGCCGGTCACCATCTGGATGTGCCGCGTCCGCAGCAGGGCAAGGTGCCTTCCTTCGAGGTGCGGCACGAAATAAAGCGGGGAAGATACACGGAAGTAGTCCGTGGGGTGCTCTGCCTCCGTGAAGCGCATCAGGTTGAAGGTGCCGCTCATGGCGAGCGCGCGCGAGAACATGTCCGGGAAACGGCAAACGACCGCGGCGGAGTGGAACGCGCCGATCGACGCGCCTGCGGCCCAGATGGTGATGTCGTCGTTCTTGCAGTCCTTGCGAATGGCCGGCACCACCTCGTGCTTGATGTACTGGTGGAACTGGTTCTGCATCCACATGCGATGCTCGGGGCTGCCCTCCTTGTTGAACCACACGCGACCGCCGACGCTGTCGATCGAGTAGATCTTGATGCGGCCCTCGGTGAGCAGCGGCGTGAGCGCCTTGATCATGAGGAAGCGCTCCACCTCCTCCGCGTCTCCGGCAGCCGTGGGGAAAATGAGCACCGGCTGCCCCACCTCGCCCCAGCGGGCCAGCGTCACCTCGCACTGCGTGCGGGTCGAATACCAACGAGTCTTCACGACGTCCTCCGTGTCATTCTCTTCGTGCTCTCAGGGACAGCCCTGCGCGCGCCAGTCCTGGATGCGGCCCCAGAACAGCTCCGTGAACTTCTCGACCTCGTGCGCCGGGAACAGCGCGGTCACCTTCTGGCGCACGGCGTCCTTGGCCTCGGTCGTGACGAAGAAATCGTTCGCGACGTCGTCGAGGTGCGAGAGGTGGTTCTTGCAGAACTCGTCGAACCGGGCCGTCTCGAAGCGGAAGTCGGCGATCTTCGCGTACGCGTCGAGCTTCTCCTCGTACGACATGTCCGTCTTCGCGATCAGGTAGAACGGCTCCCAGTCGAGCGTCTTTCGCATCTTGCGCTTGGTGGCCGCGCAGAAGATCGACCAGCGCAGGTACGCTTTGACGAGCCACGGAAAGTGGTAGTGCACCGAGGTCACCTGCGAGTCCGGACACGGGTTCGCGAAGTCGATCGGGTGCCACACGCCGTTCTTGCGGAGCGACTCGCAGGAGTTGAACTCCCAGCCGAAGAACGCGTTGATGGTGAGCGTGACCTTGCGCAGGTGCTCCTCGTCCGCCTGGCTGATGAAGTTCCGCTCACGCGTGTAGCGATCATGAAGCGGCGCGTCCGGGTTGTAGAGCACGCAGCGGGTCTGCGGACCGAAGCCGATGCAGCGCACGAACTTGTCGTACCCCTCGACCGACGCCTGGACGTGCATCACCGACGTGCCGCTGTCTTCGTAGGCTTTTTTCGCCTCTTCCGCGTTCTTCACGCGGGTGACTGCGCGCCAGCCACCGCCGTCGTACGGCTTCATGAACATCGGGTAGCCGATCTCCTTGCCGATCAGCGCGACGTCGAAGAGCTTCGCGTAGCGCGAGAGCGTGGGCTTGAGATCCGGGTTCGGATCGTAGCTCTTCGGCGGCACCATCCAGGTCTCCGGGATGGGCATGCCCAGCTGCATCATGGCTGCGTAGCTCGTGTGCTTCTCGTTCGACTGGACGCTCCATGGATTGTTGAACACGTAGAGGTCGTTCATCACGATGGACTTTTTTATCCACTCGCGGCTCGTGTGGTACCAGTGCGTGAGCCTGTCGACGACCACGTCGTACTTGACCGGCTGCTTCAGATCGAAGGGCTCGATCGTGACGCGCTCGACGTCGAAGCGCAGCGTGTCGCCCTCGAAGGGAATGGAGAGGTCGAGCCGCTTCATCATGTGCTCGAAGCACAGCGGCCAGCAGATGTCGGCGCCCAGAGACAGCCCAATGTGACGTGTTACTTCAGCCATGGAAACCCGTACTCCCCACTATCATTCGTAGACGAACATGAGGGGTCCCGGGAATACCCAGGAGAGCCCCTCGCGAAGCCTGTCGCGCCAGTTTTCCCAGTTGTGACCGTCGCGAGCCTCGACGAAGCGTACCTGCATACCAGTCGCGTCGAGCAGCGGGACCATCGAGCGATTCTCGTAGATGAGCGATTCGTACACGCCGCATGACACGAAGATGCGCTCGCTCACGGCGACGGGCTCATTGCGATAGCGGTTCATGAACTCCACCACGCGATCGAACAGCGGACCGCGGCGATTCCGCTTCCCGATGTCCGTGAACGCGAACGACCCGGACTGCAGGAGCAAGCGGCCCCAGAAGCCCGGATAGCGGCACGCCGTGGAGAAGGACGCGACCGCGCCGAAGCTCGCGCCCATCAGGCAGCGCGCCTGCGGGCGATCGTAGAGCGGGAACCGCGCGGCCAGATCGGGCACGAGCTCCTCGGTCAAGAAGCGCGCGTGCGCCTCGTCGTTCGCGTATTCCCGGAGGCGATCCGGTGAGTCGGTGAAGGCGACGATCACGTCGGGAATTTCCAGGCGATGAATGAGGTTGTCGAGGACCTCCTTCATGCTCGCGTAGTTCAGGTAGTCCTTGCCGTCGTGCACGACGACGAGCGGATACTGACGCGAGCGGCGAAAGCGCGCGGGCAAATACATCTGCACGTTGCGACGGCCCTCGAGGCTGGGGCTGTCGAAGACCAGCTGGTCGATGGTGCCGGGCCGCGCGAGGTCGTCTTTGGTGGACCAGTCGGGCGCCTCGTAGCCGACCGCTTGCAGCACGGAGTTCGCGCCGAACGGATCACGCGCGCGGTTCGGGTTGCGCGGGTCCTCGATCCACTCGCCCTTGCCGTTGCGCAGGACCTCGAACTTGTATTCGATGCGCGAGCCCTCGGGGATGTCGAGCGTGAGGAACCACAGGTCCGTGTGCGGCAAGCGTGAGAGCGCGGTGGCGGTCTCCAGGCCGTAGATCCAGTGACGCAGGTTCACGCCCTCCGCGTCGCCGCGCCAGACGAACGTCACGTTTGGCCCCTCCGTGAGGGGGAACTGCTTGCCGGCGAGGAACTCGTCCACCTTGCGGGCGTCCGTGCCGGGCATCATCAAGGTCGTGATCGCAAGCGGCGTGAGGCCGGTCATGACGCCACGTGTCCTTTCATGGGGGGCACGGAGTGACGGGCCACGCTGAGCGCGTGCGTCCCGTCTTCGCGCAGTTCGAACACCCCACCCTGCTGACTCTCGACGCGACCGGACTTCCAGCGCGCGCGCGACCGCTCGGGCATCGCTAGGCACACCGCAGGCGCAAATCTGCGCGCCATGAGCTGCACGCGCTCCTTGTCGTCCAGGCGAAGGCGAAACTCCGGCTGCGGAAGCACCACGACGCCCGGCGCGAGCCCCAGCCCTGCGTCCAGCACTTCAGCGGCACCAACACCCTGCGGCGGCGAGTCGTGGAAGAGGACCACGCGCTCACTGATGGCCATGGCGCCTGCGCACCACGCGAAGATGGCCTTGCCGCCGAGCATCGGCGCGATGCCGAACAGATCGAGCCGGTTCAGGAGCGACGCGACGTGACCGCCAGCGATCGCGACGCCCTCGGAGCCCGCGATGATCTCGGCGATCTCCGAGCGGTGCTTCGCGAGCGCGGGCCTCTTCAACGGCCTGTATCGATCCTCGAACTCACCGCGGTCGATCGCGCAGCGAGAAAGGTGCATGTGATCCAGATCGCGGATCGCCTGGATCGACGCGTGTGCTTCGTCTTCGAGGATCGCCTCGGGCGCCTGACGCTGCCGGATCACCTGGGCGGCGTCGAGCGCGTGCTCCAGGCGGATGCGATAGAAATCCTGACGGTGGCGGAGCAGCGCCTGGCGCTCGCGGTGGGCCTTGTGGAACTCCGGATCGGCGCGGAACACCTCCTCGGCGCGGGCGTGCAGGCGCAGGTTCTCCGTGGTGACCGAGAGCGTGGCCAGGTGCTCCTCGAGGTCGTCGTCTTCCTCTTCGCGCTCCTGCCAGCCTGCGGTGATGGCCGCGATGCGACCCTTGATGCCGAGGTCCTTCACGGCCTCCACCAGCGTGGGATCGAATCGTTGTGCGCCCAGAAGGACGACGGCGCGGGGTGCTTTCGGCATTTTTCCGGGGGTCAGGCCGCGCGGACCTTGAGGGTCTGCCCGACGAAATCGAGCATCCCCCGAAGCTCGTCGTAGTTGGGGTGTTTCATGCGGACCCAGGCGTTTGCCATGAAGCCAGCGGAGACGGGCTGCGTGGGCGTACCGGGCTCGGGCAAGTGGTAGTCGATGACCCACTCGCCGAAGCGCCGCTGCACCTCGCTGACGTTGTCGTAGCCGACGATGTTTCCGTCGCAGCTCGGACGCAGCGCGATGATGCCGGCGGAGTAGCGACGCGAGAGGGTCTGGCTGGGCTTGCCGAAGATCACGGCCATGGCCCACTCCTTGTAGATGTCGAAGTCGTTCCCGACCGCGTAGAGATCCCATGCGCGCACGCCCGGCGGCCTGCAGCCGATCTCGCTGAATTTGAGGCCTTTCGGCCCGAAGAACCATTCCATGTGCGTCGCTGTCGCTGCGTCCGTGAGGCCGAGGGTCTCGATGACCTTCTTCCCCATCTCGCGCACCTCCGTGTACGCGGGCGCGGTGTCGATGCGGTTCGTGGTGATGAACTGCGGAGAGATCCAGCGCGTGCGCATCGCCTCGAGCACGTTCGGATAGTAGTGGCAGGCGAAGTCGTGGATGATCCGTCCGCCCCCTTCGCCCGCGCTCCCGCTCCCGCCGCTCCCGCCAACCGTGAGCGTGTCGTAGAAGCCCTCGTGGCCGTCGATGAACTCCTCGATGGCCACGCTGCGGCCACGCTCCACGCCGAACGACGTCAGCGCGGCGCGCAGCTCGTCATCGGAGTCCACGCGCACGGTGCCCGACGCGCCCGCTGCGTCGCGCGGCTTCACCACGAGCGGAAAGCCGACCTTGTTCGCGAACTCGCGGATCTCCTCCGTGCTCGCGCTGCCGAGCGACTGCGCGCAGGGAATGCCTGCTGCGGCGAGCGCCTCCTTCATGGCCGGCTTGTCGCGGCAGAGGAACGTGGACTTCACGCTGGTCCCGGGGATACCGCAGCGCTCGCGCACGCGCGCCGCACACATGACGTGCGCCTCCACGACTGCCTCGAGCCGGTCGACGTTCACCCTGCCCTGGATGAAGCGGACCTTCTGAAGGACCTCTTCCTCGTTCGTGATGTTGCCGACCTGCTCGTAGTGGAAGAGCCAGTTCTGGAGGTCCGCATCGAGCGCGGATTTCGGACGTTCACCGATGCCCGTGACGCGCGCACCGCACGCCGCGAGCGCGCGCACGAACTCGCGTTGGTTGGCCGGAAAACAGGGCTCCAGGAAGACGACATCGAAGGCCATGGTCTAGGGGTGCACGCTATAGCACTCAGCTGCTATAGGGGGCGCGGTGAAAGTACTGTTCGTAGCCTCCGAAGTGACCCCGTTCGCCAAGAGCGGGGGCCTGGGGGATGTGTCTGCCGCCCTTCCGCGGGCCCTCCAGGGCCGCGGGCACGACGTCCGGATCGTGATGCCGATGTACAGCCGCGTCCGCAAGGCGGGTCGGTCGTTCGAGCCCGTGGTGAAGGATGCGCAGATCGATCTCGGCGGCCTGCGCGTCATCTTCTCGATCTACGAGGCGAAGCTCCCCGACGCGGAAGTGCCCGTGTATTTCGTCTGGTGCCCGAGCCTGTACGACCGCCCCGGCATCTACACGCAGGACAGCGACGAGCACCTCCGCTTCATCGTGCTCTCGTGGGCGTCGCTGGTCCTCTGCCAGCGCCTCGGGTTCTCGCCGGACATCGTTCATGCGAACGATTGGCAGACCGCCCTCCTTCCGCTGCTCTTGAGGACCGCGTTCTCGTGGGATCGCCTCTTCGCGCGCACGAAGACCGTGCTGACGATCCACAACATCGGGCATCAGGGCGGCTTCGACGCGAAGATCCTTCCGCACACCGGGATGGCGAACGACGCGCACCTGTTCCACCAGGATTTCCTGCGCGAGGGCCGCGTGAACTTCTTGCTCACGGGCATCCTCTACGCGAACGCCATCACCACGGTGAGCCCGACGTACGCGCGCGAGATCCAGACGCCCGAGCACGGCGTCGGCCTCGACTCATTCCTCCGGAGCCGACGCGACGTGCTCTTCGGCGTGCTCAACGGCATCGACGAGGGCGAATGGAATCCGGGCACGGACCGGAGCCTTCCGGCGAACTACAGCGCTGAGGATCTCTCCGGCAAGGAGAAGTGCAAGGAGGCGCTGCTCGCGGCGGCCGGCCTTCCATACGTGACCGGCGTTCCACTGCTTGGAATCGTCTCGCGGCTCGCGTGGCAGAAGGGCTTCGACCTGTGCTTCGGCGTGCTACCGCAGCTCTTCGCGTCGCGCGCGGTGCAGATGGTGGTGCTCGGTACGGGCGAGCCGCAGTACGAGGCGCTCTTCCACGGGCTCGCGCGGCGCTTCGGCAAGCAAGTGACGTATCGCCCGGGCTTCAGTGAGCCGCTCGCCCACCAGATCGAAGCGGGCTCCGACTTCTTCCTCATGCCGTCGCGCTACGAGCCGTGCGGTCTGAACCAGATGTACAGCCTGCGCTACGGAACGGCGCCCATCGTCCACCGTACGGGCGGCCTCGCGGATACGGTCTCGCCCTTCGACGCGCGGCGCGAGCGAGGCACGGGCTTCGTGTTCAATCACTTCGACGAAGGCGGGCTGCGCTATGGCCTCAGCGCAGCGCTCGCCACGTTCGGACAGGGCCGGCCCGAGGATCGCGCGCGCATGGCCACGCTCCAGCGCAACGGCATGCGTCAGCGCTTCGGCTGGGACGAGCGCATCGGCTCCTACGAATCGATCTACAAGCTGCTCGCTGCCTGAAGCCGCTCCCGCACGCCCTCGGCGGAATTTTTCACGCACGTGTCTCCGGTCGATGACGCCGTGGTTCGCGCCAGGCCCAGGTGCCCGCACCACCTCGATCTTGTTCATGGCGTGGATCGCGTGAAATGTAGGGGAATACACGAACAAGACCTACGGCACACCTCATGCTCCTCAGTGACTCACGCGCCGCTCGCGCGAAGATCCGGGGTCTCCCGGAAGGAGTTCTCTCATGTCTCGATCGATCAAGCTCGTCGCCCTCCTGGTTGCCGCGATGTCCACCGCCTGCGCCGCAGAGACCGACAACAGCGTGGAGGATCCCGCCGCCACCGGCGACACATCGCAGGACCTCGGCGGGTTCAATCGCCAGACCGTCTACAACGAGGTGAAGGGCCACGCGAGCGCGCCAGGCGATCTCCTCAAGGTCGGCTACACCGACGAGAAGCTCGTCGCTGCGATCGGCTGGATGAAAGACCACGGAGCGCCCTCCTTCTACATCTCGGCGATCCGCTCCGACCACCACAACGACGGTTCCGCAGCCCACGCGGGCGGGCACTGCGCGGACATGTACGCGACGAACGGCAGCGAAGCGAAGCGCCTCATCCAGCTGGCGTCACAGAACCCCTACGTCCACGAGATCGGATTGGGAGGCGCGTACAAGGCTTACCGCTCCTCGGTCACCAAATCGTACTTCAACGACAACAACGCGACGCACCTGCACATAGGAACCATCCACGCCTTCGGGAACTGAGCGACCTCCACTTCGACCTCCACCTCGACCTCGTCAGGCGTAGTGGACCTTCACGGTCTCGATGATCTTCTTCAGCGCCGCCTTCACGACGTCGGTGTTCTCGTCTCTGACGATCACGTAGCCATCGCCTTCGTAGCTGTCGCTCTTCGGCGTTCCCACGTTCGGCAGGTCGGACTCGACGATGTACTTGCCGATGGCCTCGTATGCCTCGTGGAGCCCCTGGATGCCCGCGACGCGGCCGCGCCCCATGCCGCGAAGGTATGCGCAGCCCACGGCGTACTTGCGATTCCACGGGCCGTCGAAGGCGGAGTCCACCACTGCCCTCGCCCACGCGCGGTAGAGATCCACGTCGTGCGCGAGGCCCATCATGCGAGAGATGTTCGCACCGGGCGGGCGCTGCGCGATCTCTCCGATGGCCAGGCTTCCGTCGGGCCGCTGGAACCATTCCATGTGCGTGACGCCGTCGTCGAGGCCGAGCGCCTTCACGGCTGCCTTGCCCATCACGTGCGCGGCCTCGTACTCGGCCCCCGAGATGTCGCGCGGCAACATGCAGGACCACTGGATCCACGGGTTCTCGAGCACGTCGAGGCAGCTCGGGAGGTAGTGCGAGATCGAGCACAGCTCCGGCACACCGCCGACCGTCACGGTCTCGAAGCTGAACTCTCTTCCCTTCAAGAACTCTTCCGCGAGCGTCGGGTTCGACGGAGACACTGACATCCCGCGCACGGCCTCCAGGAGCTCGGCCTCGTTGGCGACACGGAACGTCGCCTTCGCGCCCATGCCAGCCGGCGGCTTCAGCACGATCGGGAACCCGACGAGCGCGGCGAACTCGCGCGCGTCCTCCTCGTTGTGCACGAGGCGATGCTTCGCGACCGGCAGCCCCGCCTTCGCGAGCGCGACCTTCATGCGCGACTTGTCGCGAAAGAGCTCCGCGGTCTCCGGTGGCGTACCTGGCACGCCGAAGTGCGCGCGCACCTGCGCCAGCTGCACCATCGTGGGCTCGAGGATGCCGACGATGCGATGGGGCTGCCCGTGCCGACGACGGAGCACCTCCACGCCGTCCAGGATGTCACGCCCGCTGAGCGGCTCCGTGATGCGGACGAGGTCGTCGTAGACGTTCGCGTCGCTGCCACCCGGCGGGGTGTGCACGACCCCGAGAAGGCGCACATCCGAAAGGCGCTTCACCGCGCGCACGAAGCGCATGGTGGTCTCGGCCGGGAACGGGGCTACGAACACGACGTTTCGGGGCATGGGCGCACCTTCGCAAGGGCCGCGACGCTCGTCAACCCCGTCACGGAAACGTGGCCATGCGGACGCGCAGAACCGCCGCTCCTCGTGGTATTCGTCGGGCATGCGCGTCGTCTTCCTCGCCCCGCTCTATCCGCCGGAAATGATCCAGTACACGCGTGGCCTCGCTGAGGTCGGCGCGCAGGTCTACGGCGTGGCCGATACCCCGCGCGAGCACCTGCCGGACGCGGTGAAGCCCTACCTGCACGATTACTTGCAGGTTCCACGCATCATGGACGAGGAGGACGTGATCGCGCGCGTCTCCGCGTGGCTGCGCGGCAAGACGATCGACCGCGTGGCCGCGAACTGGGAGCCGCTCGTCGTGCTCGCCGCGCGCCTGCGCGAGCGCTGGGGAATGCCCGGCATGAGCGTGGACACGGCTACGGGCTTCCGCGACAAGCAGCTGATGAAGGAGCGCGTGGCGAAGGCCGGCCTCCGCGTGCCCAGGTCGCGCCGCGTGCGCACCGAGACGGAGGTGCGCGCTGCGGCCGAGGAGATCGGCTACCCGCTCATCCTGAAGCCCATCGACGGCGCCGGCAGCGCGGACACGTACCGCATCACCAGCGTGAAGGAGCTGGAAGAGGTGCTCCCGCGCATGCGCGGCATCCCCGAGGCAAGCTGCGAGGAGTACATCGAGGGCGAAGAGTTCACGTTCGACACCGTCTGCATCGGCGGAAAACCGGTCTTCGAGAACGTGGCGTCCTACCTGCCGAAGCCGCTGGAGATGCGCACGCAGGAGTGGATCTCGCCCGTGATCATCACCGTGCGCGACATGGAGCAGCAACGACTGCAAGGCGGCATCGAGCTCGGGCGCAAGGTGCTCACCGCGCTTGGCATGGACGACGGCTTCACGCACATGGAGTGGTACCTCACGAGCAAGGGCGAGGCCGTGTTCGGCGAGATCGGCGCGCGCCCCGGCGGCGCATGCCTCGTCGACCAGATGAACTACACTTGCGACATCGATCTCTTCCGCGAATGGGCCCGCGTGATCTGCCACAAGAAGTTCTCCGCGAGCACCGAGCGAAAGTACAACGACGCGATCATCTTCAAGCGCGCGCTCGGCCGCGGACGAATCACCCGCATCGACGGCCTTGGCGCCTGGCGGCACGAGTGCGGCCAGTGGGTCACGGAGGACCGCCTTCTGCGACCGGGCACGCCGCGACGCAACTGGAAGCACACGCTGCTGTCAGACGGCTGGGTCCAGGTTCGCCATCCGGACTGGGCGGAGGCCCATCGCATGGCGTTCCTGGCGGCCACGAACATCAACATGTTCGCCGAATAATCTGCGCCCGGGGGGTTCCCATGCGCCCCCGCCGGACTCATGATTCGGCGACCATGACCGACATGCAGGGGAAGACGGTTCTCATCACAGGGTCAAACCAGGGGATCGGAAAGGCTTCGGCCGTGGCGCTCGGGGCGATGGGCGCAAAGCTCGTCCTCGTGTGCAGGAGCGAAGACAAGGGCAAGGCCGCCATCGTCGACATCGAGGCGGCCGGCGCGAAGGACGTCAGTCTCATCGTCGGTGACATGAGCTCGCAGAAGGACATTCGCCGCGTCGCAGAGGACGTCCTCCGCAAGGTCGACAAGCTCGACGTGCTTCTGAACAACGCCGGCCCCCTCGTTCCGCAGCGCCGCACGACCGTCGACGGTATCGAGGAGACGTTCGCGCTGAACCACCTCGGCTACTTCCTCCTGACGAAGCTGCTGCGCGATCTGCTGGAAAAAAGCGGCAACGCGCGCATCGTGAGCGTGTCCTCGGAGGCCCATCGACGGGGGAAGATGAACTTCGACGATCTCGAGTTCGAGCGAACCAGCTACAGCGCGATGGGCGCGTACTCACAGAGCAAGCTCGCCAACATCCTGTTCACGAAGGAGCTCGCGCGCCGCTTGTCCGGCACCAAGGTCACGGCGAACTGCCTTCACCCCGGCGTCATCGCCTCGGGCTTCGGCCACACGTACGGCGGCATCTTCAGCTTCCTCCTGAAGATCGGTCGCCCCTTCCTCGCGAACACGGAGGACGGCGCAAAGACGCAGGTCCACCTTTGCTCGTCACCGGAAGTCGAAGGCGTCACCGGCGAGTACTGGGACAAGTGCAAGATCGCCCGCCCCACGCGCGCCGCGCTGAACGACGCCGACGCAAAGCGCCTCTGGGAGCTGAGCGAAGAGCTGGTGGCGGAAACGATCAAAACCTCGACTTCGGCTTCGACCTCGACTTCGGCTTCGACCTCGACTTCGGCTTCGACCTCGACCTCGACCTCGACCTCGACCTCGACCTCGACCTGAACCTCGACGCAAGAGAGCGACCGCGAGCGGGCGCGATCCCCGGTCCCAGTAAACCTACCGTCGTGCAGTGCACGACGTTGGCGAAGCCACGCAGGGGAGGCTCGCGAGCAAAGCTCGTGAGGGGACCGTCAGGTCCCACCAGGCGAAGTGCGGTCGCAACCGCCTGCGTGGAGCCCGTCACCAGCCCACGATCACGCTCCGTCAGAACTCTGCGACCGCGCCGATGTTGACGCCGTAGGCCTTGTCGGCCCAGAGGTGGCCGACGATCGGGATGATGCCTCCGACGTACGGCTTCACGTGCGGGAGGTGGAAGCGCACGTACGGCGAGACAACGACGACGGAGGGATCGTCGATCTCGGCCTTCGTGTAGAGGATGTTCGCCCATGCGGCGAGGCCCGGCTCGATCTTCGGGTGGACGCGATAGCCGGCGCGCGCGCCGAACACGATCTCACCGACGTAGCCCTGACCCGCGTCGCCCGTGACGTCGATCAGGTTCTCGACCTTCAGCATCGGACGGATGGAGAGCTTGCCCATGTCGATCGGGTAGCCGACCTTCGGCGTGATGCCGATACGACCCGGCTCGAAGAGGCCGGAGTCCAGCTGGCCGCGCGACCACGAGGTGGCGCGCATGACGGCCGCCTTGTCGATGCGGTTGTACTGATACGTCTTGGCCGGATCCTTCTCGATCTCTTCCTTCGACGGCTGCTCCACGCCGGAGCCCGTGGGGAGACCGAGCTCGAGGGTGAGCTCCAGGTTGTGCCCGGCGAGCGGCATCTTGTACGTGGCGCCGAGCTCGAAGTTGCCGGCGATGAAGATGCCGTTGCGCGAGCCGAGCAGGCCCGTGCGCGAAGCGATGCTGCCGTCCATGAACGGCATCCGCGCGCCTACGGTGATCTTGTCGTTGATCGGGTGCTCGAGGCCGAGGAGGAACGAGATGACCGTCACGCGCGAGCTGTCGAGCGTGTTCTCCGTAACGCCCTCGCGACGGCCCGGCGGACCCGCGGTGACGATGTCCGTATTGGCGGCGCCGACGACGAGATCGCCGGTGACCTCCCATTCGGCCTCCTCCTCTTTCTCTTCCTTGCCCTCTTCCTTCTTCTCGGCGGTGTCGCCTTCGGCCTTCTTCTCTTCGGCGCCCTCGGGCTTGTGCTCCGGCTCATCGCCGTGTGCGAGCGCGAAGGACGCGGTGAAGAGGGACATCGACACGAACCCGAGGACAAGGCCGGTACGCATGGGGCCGCACCTTACACTCGTTTTTTCCCCGAGCGCAACCAGACTCTCAGCCGCCGTAGCCTCCGTGGCCGCCGCCGCCGTGACTGCCCCCTGTACTGCCGCCGCCGAACACGCTTGGACGCCCGTGGGCGCCGCCGAAGCCGCCGTGTGCACGCGCGTAGAAGATGGGGCTGTCGAGGACCGTGACGCGCGTGATCACATGGTAGTGATACGGCGCAAGGACCATGGGCCAGCGCTCCGGGAGCGGCTCCCGGCCCAGCATGTTCACGTCCACCATGAAGATCTCGATGCCCGCGTCCCGATACGCGCCGAAGGTCGCGTGGAGGTCGTCCTCCTCGGTCTCCGTGTCGTCGAGATCCTCCACCACGTAGACGACGCGCGCGATGCCGGCGGTTCGCAGCGTCTCCGGATCGGGTAGGTCCGCTTGACCGAGCACGTAGCGGTTGTCGTACGTCTCCTCGTCGGGTTCGTCGAAGCGGTAGGCGAGGCGCCAGGAGTCCAGAAGGAACACCGGCGCGGCGTCGGTGCTCGCGACGGCGGGCTTCGGCGAGAAGGCGATCATCCCCGCGAGCGTCTCTTCCGCGGGAATGAGCCCCTCATCCGCGGGCCAGTTGTTGAACGTGATCACGTTCGACACCGGCGCCTGCGATGCGCGAGAGAGGCTGGAGCCGAACGCACACGACGCTGCGCCGCGCAGATCGACGACGAACATCACGTCGGACGGAATGCCGGCGCGCCCCACGCGATTGCCTGCGTTGATCGCGTCACCGATGACGCCGAGCTCGTTGATGTCCGGAAGCTTCGTGCGCTGTGGCATGCCGTCCAGCGCCGCCACCAGCGTCTGCTTCTGGTAGCGCGCCCACGGATTGTCGAGCGGGAGCTGCCACTCGGCCGCGATCACGCTCGAGCGCGGGATCGTGGCGTCGCGGTACGTGGGCACGTCCTCGGCCCAGTACGCGACCGCCACCGACGGCGTCCACGGCCTGAAGGCGCAGCCCGCTTGCGCGAGCGCGAACGCCGACAAGGAGAGGAGCGTGGTCTTCCTCACGCAGCCACTTCTCCCGCCCGCGGCTCACCCACGAACACCGGGAGGACGAGCGCGTCGTGCGAGACGTGGCTCTCGGAGGTGACGCGCGCGAAGTAGCCGTTCGGACGGCCGTTCTGCACGTACACGCCGAGCGTGACCAGCATGTTGCCCCACGGCGTGCTGAGCGGGCGCTGCGGCACGAAGCGCTGCGCGATCCACACCTCACCGATCGCGGCATGCGCACGAACGAGCTTGAGCGAGTGTGCCCATTCCTCGTCCGTGTGGAGCGGCCCGACGAGGACCTCGTCGCCGACGCGACCGAACGCGCGCTTCAACACCCAGTCCTTGCGGTTTCCGAGGAGCTTCGCGTCGTCCATCTCGGTGAGGTCGTAGGACTCGGGCAGGTAGCGCTCGATCGCGCGGCCGATCACGGGCGGCAGCGTGTCCGCGAGCGCCCATCCGCGCGCGTACGCGAACTTGCTCTGCGCGTAGATCGCGCTCGCACGCGAGACTGATTTCAACGTGCCGGTGGCGAGCGCGCGCCCGATGGCATCCACGTTGCGCCCCCCCTCCATGAACTCCAGCGGCAGGAAGCGGTAGAGCACGGCCACGCGCTCGCCGCGGAACGCGATGCCATCGCCGTCCTCTTTCAGCGCGGGAAACGGCGCGCGGACCGCACGACCACCGCGCGCAACGACGGCGCGCTCGACCAGAGCGCACACCTGCAGGTCGTCCGCATATGCGGTCGCGAACGTGATCGCGATGAGCCCGTCGGGCGAGCCCTTGCCGCCGGACAGCGCGATGAGCTCCTCGGCGAGGTCCTCGAGCACGCGTGTGGGATTCTGTCCGCCGGTGAAGCCGAGCGAGCGCGTGAGGCGCGGGAGGCCATACGCCTCGTTGTGGCCGCCGGGGCAGTCGGCGTTCACCTCGCAGGCGAACCACTGGTCGTCATCCCCGAGCAGGAGGTCCACGCGCATGAGCGATGACGACTCGCCGCCTTCGTGCGACGCAGAGGCGAGCATGCCGACCTCGGGCGCAAGCCGGTAGCGCGCGGCCTCGGCGTCGGACTCCAGCGCGACGTTCGCGATCGCGTCGATGGCCTTCACCACGAGCGCCGCGGTCCGCTCCGCGCGCTCTGCCAGCTCTGGCGCGATCACGAGCGGGTGCAGATCGACGCGCTTTTGCCCGCCGAGGAACGCATCCCAGATGAAATAGTCGTGCGCGAGCGCGCGAGAAACGCCGGGCATCGCGAGCGGGTCCTCACACGGCAACGAAAGGACGCGAGCCATCGTCGAGCGGTTGACCGACTCGAAGAGCTCGCGGTGATCGCGGTCGTCCGCCTGGACCATGGTTACGGCAGCCTCCGGGCGAGCTCTTGCCACAGCGTCGGATCCTCGGCCCCGAAGCCCCAGAAGAACACGCCCGTGCCCGCGGGCATGGTGCTGTAGTCCCACGCCGCGAGTGCTTGCGTGGTGGACGTTGCGTCGTCGAACCAGACCTCGTGCGGGCCGTCCTCGCGGCTGTAGTTGAAGTGCGGAGCGCCTGTCGGTCCGCGATCGAACGAGGACACGCCAGCGAGATCAGCGATCCCGCGCGCCTCCACCCAGCTCGTTCCGCGCACGCCGGCCGGGCCGAAGTCCGCGCCGTAAAGCGGATACGACACATCCATGGCCGTGTTCGGGAGGTACGCACGCGCGTACTTGTACGCGGAGACCGCCCAGCCGGGGTCGGTCGTGGGACCAGGCAACGTGTTGTCCGAGTAGTCCAGCGTCGTCAAGCGAACGCGATCGACCTTGCCGTCGAACGCCGCGAGGTCGTATGCGTCGCCGCCAGCCACGTCACTCGGGGACGTGGTGCTCGGCGGCACGTAGACCGCGAGCTTCTTGCCCTTTGCGTGGAGCGCTTGCGCGAGCGACAGGACGAGCGAGGTGACGCCGGAGCGCGCGCTCGACTGAAGCGACTCGAAGTCGACATCGATTCCCTCTGCTTCACCAACCGCAGCGGTCAGCGCGGTCACGACCTTGGTGCGCCAGTCGGGGTTCAGGAGGAGCGCGCTGGTCTGGCCTGCGTCCGAAGCCTGCCCGGACTCGTCGTTGAAGGCGACGCCGAGCTTCACCTGGTACCCATCCGCATGCAGCTCCGTGACGAGACCGGCAAGCGCCGACGTGCCTGCGGGGTCGCTCGGTCCGACCGAGCCGTCGTAGCGTGGCACGAGGCAGAGCATGACGATCTCACCGATGACCTTCCGCGCTGCGGGCGTCGGCAAGGTCGCGCGATGCCACGAGTCGAGCACGCAGGAGTCCACGAGTGCCGTCACTGGCCGCTGCGGGATGGCCACGACGTCCGCGGATTCGACGCGGCCCTCTGGCGACGCCTCCACGCCACATCCAGTCACCGTCAGGGCGAGGCCGAGCATCACGACGGCGAGGCCGGGCACGCCGACAGCCGGGAGAAAGCGAACGTTCACGGACTGCTTGTTCATCGGCCCCACTCCCAGCGCGCGAGGACCGAGCCCCCACGCATGAAATAACCGCCATCGAACACATCCGGTGCGACCGCCAGACAGACGCGCGACTCGAGATCGAGCCGCCTGCACGCCTCCACCTGACCGTGGACGGAGAGCGCCACCGCAGCGCCCCAGGCGTCCTCCGAGCCTCCGCCGCTGGCGACGGACACGTTCATCGTGGTCACGATCACGCTGCCCGACACCATCCAGCCGAACTGCCAGCGCCGGTACTTGTACCGCTGCCCCACGCCGCCGAAGTCGAACCCGAAGCGCGACGCGGTCCACGGGCGGAGCTCCGCGATGGCTCCGTCCACGTAGGCGCGGCGACGTGCGCTCGTGCCCATCGCGGACTCGTAGCTGCCGCCGATGCCGCCGATACGCCAGCGATCGTCGAGGACGAGCCCGAAGTCGAAGCCGAGCCCGCCCGTCACCAGCGACGTGCTGCCGTGCACGACCGTGCCCGAGGCGAGCGCGCGCGGACCGACGACCTCCTGGGAGATCTTCAGCTCCGGGATTCGATCAATGTAAGATACACGGAAGTCCGCGTTGGCCTCCCAGGTCACGCCGTCGCGCTTGCCACGCGTGCGGACGGTCGGATGCGGGTCGAAGCCGTAGGCGCCAGGCGCGGCGTCGGGGTTGTCGCGAGGCGACGGCTGGTTCGGATCGGTTTGCGGGTCCGGGCGGTTGTCCGGGTTGGGCGGGTTCTCCGGCTCGGAAGGAGGCGGCAGCGGGGGCGGCTCGTCCTGTGCGTGTGCGATCCGCGGAACCACGATGAGCGCGCCCAGCGCAGCAACGCCCAGAAGCAGCGGCGCGAGTCTCCTGGACACGTGAAGAGGCACGCTCCAGAGACACCCGGCGACGCCCCAAGATTTCATGATCTTTCACTCACGGTGGACGTAAGGAAGTCCACTCAAACACCCGTGAGTTCGCGACGGTGCGAGCTAGCCAGCTTGCCCGAACGTTGATTCGGCGTAACCCGCGTCTTGCCCGGACGCGTCCTCGCTCTCCGCTTGTGAGCCATGCCCAGACACGACGATACCACTTCGGTGCCTGTGGAGTGAACAGTGGCCTACCTGCTTCGCGTTGATGTCGAACACGATGCGTTCGCAGCGCTGACAGACGAGCAGCGACTCCAGGTACAGGTGCGGCGCAAGGAGGTAGTCGACGACGAAGAGCGAGCGAACGCGATCGCAGAGCCGCATGCGCGCCGCATCCACCGGAACCCACAAGAGCGAGCCGCGATGATCCTCGATGGGCGTGAGCAGGCCACGCGCGATGGCGTCGTCGATGAAGTCACTGTCGCTGCGCGGCAGGGACAGCTCCTCGCAGAGCGCGAGGCTGTGCATCCGGGCGTTGTCCATCACCTCGTGGAGGCGCTCGCCGCCAAGGGGATCGGACTCGGGTCCGTTCTGGGTCGGACGATCTGGAAGCGTTCGTTCCCCACGGGGCGCGAACCGCGTAGCATGGGCGTACGGACCGGCCAGCCACATGGCCAGATCGAATTTGCTCCAACCATGCGCGACACCATCCATGAACGACAACGCGGCTGACCGACAGGCAAGCGCGATCGAGTCCGCGGTTTCCTCGACGGGGAGTCTTGACGTGGACCGCGGAAACGCGATCTGCTCCGTCGGCTCCCCCCCTTCCTCGAACGAAATGAAGTACCTCACAACTGCACCCCTAATCCTTCGTGTGCTCACGCGAATCCTCCCGAGATCCGCGTACCGTCCTGCCCTTGACGTAGCGCATGTAGGTAACTTGTCCACATGATTTGGGCCTGAGCGCTTCGTTCCAATGACCCGATACTTCTCCAGTGTTGCCACCCCGCTTGCGCGCTTCGGCGCGCTGCTTTCGCTCGTGTTGCTGCTTTGCGCGGTCCCGCGCATGGCGTGGGCTTCTGACGACTCGCTCGTCCGGGTGCGGAAGGCGGGCGTGCTCACGTGGGGTGGGGACATCCAGGGCGGCGAGCCGTACGTCTACGATGACCCCGCGGCGCCGGGACGACTGATCGGGTTCGAGGTGGATCTGGCGGAGGCGATCGCGAAGCGGCTCGGCGTGCGCCAGGAGTTCAAGCAGAGCGACTGGAGCCAGCTCGTGCCGGCGCTCTCACGTGGCTCGTTCGACATGATCATGAACGGGCTCGAGGTCACGGCGGCGCGGCAGGGCGTGCTGCGCTTCTCGCGTCCGTACTACGTCTTCGCGGAGCGGCTCATGGTGCGCGCGGACGAGGCCCGGATCACGAGCTTCGCCACGCTCGGCGACCGGCGCGTGGGCACGCTGTCGAACAGCCTCGCGGCGGAGATCCTGCGCGGCAAGAACGTCGCGCTCTACGAGGGCGTGGAGGAGCCATACGCGGATCTCGTCTTCCACCGCACGGACGCCGTCCTGCTCGACGACATCATCGCCGCGCGATACGGCGCTCCGAAGAAGGAGCTCAAGGTCGTAGGCGACGTGGCGGAGGGCTTCTACTCCGCCGGCTTCCGCAAGGACGACACGGCGCTGGCGGACGCAGTCGACAATGCGCTCGGCAACATCGCGAGCTCCGGCGAGCTCGAGCAGATCCTCGGCAAGGCGCGACTGATGTCACCGCGCGAGAGCCGCTTGGTCGCATGGTCGGAGAGCGATCAGCGCGCGATGCTCGGCTCCGCGGCCACCTCCGGGGAGCCGCCCGCCCCCACGCAGCTCTCCACGGGTCACGTGATCCTGTTCCTCAAGGGCGCAGGCATGACGTTGCTCGTCTCGATCCTCGCCATCTCACTGGCGATCCCGCTCGGGATGGGCCTCGCGCTGGCTCGCGCGTACCTGCCGCGGAAATATGCGGCGCTCGCGAGCCTCTACGTGGAGGTCTATCGCGGGACCCCGGTCCTCCTGCAGCTGTACCTGCTCTATTACGGGCTCGCGGCCGTCGTGCGCCTGGATGCGCTGGTGGCTGCGGTGATCGGGCTCGGCATGAACTACGCGGCGTACGAGGCAGAGACCTTCCGCGCCGGCATCCAGGCGGTGCCTGAAGGTCAGATGGAAGCCGCGCTGTCGCTCGGCATGACGCGCAGCCTCGCCATCCGCCGCGTGCTCCTTCCGCAGGCGCTCCGCCATGCGATTCCGAACATCACGAACGACTTCATCGCGCTCCTCAAGGACAGCTCGCTCGTGAGCGTGCTCACCGTGGTGGAGCTCACGAAGCGCATGAGCATCACCGCCGTGGAGGTGCGCAGCTATGCCATTCCGGGCGCCCTGTGCGCCCTCATGTACTTCGTCATGAGCTACCCGCTGTCGCTCCTCGCGCGCAGGCTCGAGAAGCGGCTCGGAGGCGTACGATGATCGGCATCAAGGGCCTCGAGAAGAAGATGGATGGGCGCCTCATCCTCTCGCAGGTGAGCGTGACGTTCGAGCCCGGGCGCATCTCGGCCATCTGCGGCCCCTCCGGCAGTGGCAAGACCACGCTCCTGCGCTGCATCAACGGACTCACCACGTTCGACGGCGGCTCCGTGGTCGTGGGCTCGGTGGCCTATCGTGGCACCACCTCCGGGACCGACGTCGCCGCCGTGCAGCAGATCAGGAAGAGCGTGGGCTTCGTGTTTCAGGCCTACCACCTGTTCGCGCACCGCACGGTGATGGAGAACATCGTGGAGGCGCCGATCTACGTCGCGCAGGTGAAGGACTCGGAGGCCAAGTCGCGGGCGAGCGCGCTCCTCGAGCGGCTCGGGCTCGCACAGCGCGCGGGCGCTTACCCACGCGAGCTCTCCGGCGGCGAGCAGCAGCGCGTTGCGATCGCGCGCGCGCTCGCGATGAATCCCGAGGCTCTCCTCTTCGACGAGCCGACCAGCGCGCTGGACCCCAGCCGCCGCGTGGAGATCGCCCGCATCCTGTCCGACCTCCGGAAGGAAGGCCGGACCATCGTCGTGGTCTCGCACGACATGGACTTCGTCGGAGAGATCGCGGACGACATCGTGCTTCTCACGCATGGGCGCGTCATGTCGCAAGGCAAGGCACAGGACGTGCTCGCGCTCGTGCGCACCTGAGCATCCGACTCTGTCGACGATGCCCTGCAGCCGTGGTGAGGTGATGTGAGCTTCCGCGTTCGCCTTTGACAGGCGTTTTGCAGGACCTATCCTCGATCGTGATGCGTCCTTACGCCCGAGCACTCGCCACGGCCGCGTTCGGGCTCACGATGACCTCGTGGCCTGGGACCACCCCAGCGCAGGCTGGCGTCGCACCGGCTCCCGTGCTGCCTGCGCACGTGTCCGGTCACGAGCCGCGCTCGCTCGTCATCTCCGACTCCCCCCGCGCCACCTCGTTCACGATCCGCGCGCTGAACACTGGCGAGAGCGTGACGGTGCGCATGCTCGGCGACAGGCCCACCGACGAGTCCGCGCGCGCGTTGAACCATCTGCTCCGCTGCACGCGCACACAGAAGGAGCACGAGATCGATCCCAGGCTCGTGGCCGTGCTCTCGCACCTCGCAGAGGCGACCGGCGGAGACCTCGAGCTCGTGTCGGGCTACCGCGCGCCGAAGAACGCACGCGACAAGAACTTCCACACGCAGGGCATGGCCGCCGACGTACGCGTCCCGGGCGTGCGCACGTGGGACCTGCGCAAGGTCGCCGAGGGTCAGCGCGTGCCGGGCCTCGGCTACTACCCGACGAGCAAGATGGTCCACGTCGACGTACGCGACGTCCCGTACAAATGGACCGACTGGTCCGGCCCATCGCGCTGAGCTAGCGCGGTAGCGGACAGAAGATGCTCACGTGGTTTCCGTCGGGGTCGACGACCACGGCGTAGCGTTGTCCCCAGAACGCATCCCAGGGCTCCTTGTGGACTTCGTGGCCTGCTTTTTCGAGCTTCTTGTAGACGGTGTTCACCTCGTCGGGTGAGTCACAGAGGAACGCTAGCTCCATGCGGTGGCCCTTTGGCGCGGTCCACTTCGGGTCGAGCTTCTTCACCATCTCGACGCTGTTCCACGAGATGCGATAGCCGTTTGCCTTGACCTCGACGTACGCAAGGTCTCCCGCCGGGTCCGCAACGTCGAGCCCGAGATACCTGTAGAATGCAAGCGATCGCTTGATGTCCTCGACCACGAGTCCGATCATGTCTGGGCGAATCACTTCGACGCGTCCTTCGTGAACGTCTCCACCACCGTGCTGACGGCCTTCGCGTCGGTCAGGATCTCGCCCACCTCGCGGTTGTTGTTGAGACCGCCGTTGGTGAAGTTTTGCGAGCCGAGATAGACGGAGTCGTCCGCGACGATGATCTTCGCGTGGAGGTAGTGCTTCTTCAGGTAGTCGGCCTGGATGTTGCCAGCCCGGAGCGCGGTGAGCGCGGGCTCGTTCGGGGGAGCGCCGCCGCCGAACGCCGGCTGGTAGCCGAGCAGGACGCGGACATCCACGCCACGCTTCTTTGCGGCGAGGATCTTGCCCTGAAGGCCAGCGTCGGAGAGTGACTGGTTCGCGACGAACAGGCGGTGCTTGGCGCTGTCGATGAGCGCGCCGATCTTGCTGTTCGCGTTGTCGGGCGTGACGACGAGCGCATCGAAGGTCATGTGCGCGGTCGACGTCTCTGCGAAGTCCGCGTCGAAGAGCCCGCGAGCCTCCTTGAGTGCGGTGGGGCGCGCGTCCTCGATCCAGAAATCGCGGTTGTCGAACGTGGTCACGTCCACACCGCCGAGGCCGCTGCGCACCATGTTGCCGGTGCCGAAGAGCAGCTCCTTGTCGTCGATGAGGCAGAACTTTGCGTGGTCGACGTTGTGCGAGGAGTCGAACGCCTTGGGCGTGGTCTTCACGGTCACGCCACCGGCCTTGAGCGTGGCGGAGACCGCGTCGAAGTTGGCCGCACCGACGGTGCGTGGCTCGAGCATGACGCGGACCTTCACGTGACGTCCAGCAGCGGCGACGAGCGCGTCCACAACGGGCCGATCCTGGAGCTGGTAGATCGAGAGGTCGATCGACGTCTTCGCGGTGGACAGGAGCTGCACGATGCGATCACGTCCGGACTCCGGCATGGGATGAACGGCGACGGTGCCCGCCGGGATGAGCGTGCCCGTCGTGTTGTCGTGCGACCACTCGAGGATGTCCGTGAAGCTCTTCTGGTAGCCCTTCACCTTGACCGCGTCCTTGTCGGTGCGCGGCGTCGCGCCGGGGAGAAGCGCGGTGTCGTCGCTCACGGCGAGAACGGTGGAGACGACGTCGGTGCGAACGTCCACGTCGACGCCGCTGGATTCGAGGTGCTGCTGCATCGTCCACGTGGCATCGAAGTCGCCGCGCGAATCGAGGATGGCGCGGACAGTGACTCCGCGCTTGGCGGCGGCGATCATCGCGGCGGTGGCGACGGTCCCAGATCTTGCGGTGAGGCTCACGTAGAGATGACCCTTCGCGGTGCCTGCGAGCGTCGCGACCGCCTGATCGGAGGCCGACAGATCGGCCTCCTCCACGGCGGGGCTTCCCTCTTCCGCCAACGCGGCGCAACCGGGCGCGGCCAGCGCAGCTCCAATGAGGGCAAGGTGAAGCCAGGTCCTGGTGGTCGGGAAGAGTGCCATACCTACATACGAGCACATCGTGCGCCAAGGTCGTATGCCACGGGTAGCGCGGAGATCATTCAGATCAGTTGGAGCGTGAGGGGTCGAATGGACCCTCGATGATCCGGCACACATGGATCGGGCCCGATCCGGGCGGACCCGAGCTGTCCAGTCCTGTACGCGGTCAGTCCTGATACGCGGTCAGGTACTTCGCGGGGATCCGCACGTGCACGGTGCTGCCTGGCGAGATCGTGATCTTGGACGCCCAGACGGTCTTCGTGGCCACCACGAGCGAAACGATGTGCGTGCCCGCGCTGATCGGCTTTGCCTCGCCGACGTCGAACGTCATCGGGACGTCGTCCTCGTAGACCTCCGCTGTGTCGCTCGGAACACCGTCGATCACGATCGCGCCCACGGACTCGGTCCACGCAGGCGCCGGCGCGGAGGCCAGTACGGCTGCGGGGGCAAGCGCCGGAGGGGACACGCTGGCTTCGATGGGGGCGGCCGGGGAGATGGGCGCGGAGATCGTCGCTGCCGGCGCTGACGCCGCTGCCGACGCGCACCCGATCCCGAAGGGGCTGAGGGCGAGGGCGAGCATGATGCGTGCGAGCGGCGACATCGGGTCTCTCGGGTTCACGTGCGAGGGCCCAAAAGGTTTCGCGTACCCGGCGATCTATCGAGCAGACAGCGTGAGGCGATCCAGGTTCACGAAGCCGTGGCTCCCCTGCCCCTGGTTGTAGATGACCGAGATCGTGTTGTTTCCCGCGACGAGAGGCAGGGCGACCTTGACGGTGCCGTAGGTGTCGTAGCCGCCCGTCGTGGGCAGGCCGAGGTCGGCCGTCACCGTCGCGCCGTTCACGTAGAGGAGACGGCTCGCGCCCGCTGGCTCCGTCGCGAAGCGCAGCTCCGCGTCGTACGTGCCCGACTGCGAGACGTTCGCGAGGAAGTCGACCCACTGCCCGTCCGCGCCCCAGCCGGCGACATAACCGAAGCCCTCGAAGCCGGCGTGCGCGGCCTCGAGACCGATGGCACCGTGGAGATCCCCTTCCTCTGCCTGCAGCACGATGGGCATCGTGCCGCGCTTCTTTTCTGGCCCGAGCAGCTGCGCCGTGACCGCAACGGTCATCGCGGCGGACGAGAGCGAGTTCACGCTGTTTGTGTTCGCGTCGTAAGGGCCGGCCCAGTCGCACGAGACGAGCCCAGTGCCCGGATCCCGCGCGAGGGTGAACGCGGCCCGCGCGCTGCGCCGCAGAAATTCCTTGTATTCTACATGCGTCGAATCGGTGGCGTAGAGCTGCGCCAGGTAGCGCGCGCCGATGCCCTTGAACTGCTCGCCGTCGTCGCCGCCTGGCTTGCCGCACTTTCCGTCAGAGAGGATCACGCCAACGGAGGTGGACGCGGACTCCTTCCCGAGCATGTAGCCCGCGATCCGGTGCGCGAGCGGCAAGCGCGTGGTGCTGCCCTCGGCGTGGGAGAGCGCCACGGCAGCGCCGATCATGAGCCCTTCGTTGTAGGTGAAAGACCAGGCGGTGTTGACGTCACCCGCGGAGGAGATGCCGTCGTAGACGTGTCCGGTCTTCGCGTCGACCATCGTGGTGGACCAGTAGTCGTAGACCTTCTGCGCGAACGCGAGGTACGTCGCGTCCTTCGTGCGCTCGTAGAGGCGGGACGCGCTGACCACCGCGCCAGCGTTGATCGCGGTCACCTTGGAGTCGTGCGCGGTGCGCCACCAGATGCCGCCCTTCGTGGGCCCGCAGCACGTCACGTCCCACGCGCCCATGATGTCGTCGAAGTTCGCCTTCGCTCGATCGAGGTACTCGGTGGCGCCCGTGAGATCGTACGCGCGCATGAGAGTGAGCGTCATCCAGTTCTCGTCGTCGTAGTAGTCGCGGCTCCAGCCGCGCGCGTTCTGCACGTCCCAGAACATGCGCGCCGTGCCGGCGTATGCGAGCGGACCGCGGCGCTCCATCCCGTCGAGCACCACGTCCCAGTCCTGGGCATACGTCCAATACGCGTTGTTGTCCGCGGTGCGGAGCTGCGTCCAGAAGCGGAGCAGCATCGTGTCGAGCAGCGTGTCCGCGTTTGCCGCCATGATCACGGCATCCGGATCGGGGCCAGCATCGATGCTCGCAGCGTCGGCGACGCCAGAGCCGTCGAGCACCGCGCCGGCGTCGATGGAGCCTCCGTCCGCTCCTCCCGTTGTCGGGACCGTGCCGTCCGTCGCGTCGCTCGCAGATCTGCACGCGCCCAGGCACACGACCCCGGAGGTAAGGAGCACGACGGCGATCTTCGCGCTGCGCATCGCTTCATCGTGTCCAATCCTGGGCGCAAGCGCAATCGGGCAGTCGCGGATTGCTGTACAATGCAAGAGATGAACGCAGGCCCGGTCTCCCAGCCCGACGACAAGGGCTGTCGCTGAGCGTGAACCGCCTGGGTGCATTTGCGTTCGATCGGCGTGCGCACGTGCTCGGCGTGGCGCTGGTGCTCTTCATCCTGTCGGTCGCGATCGTCTTCCGCGGCGGCCGGCTGACCACGGGCGAGATCGCCGGGCTGGAGTCGGGCGAGGCGGACCTCTCGCTCGCGGGGATCACGGGCGCCACCGAGGATGTGACGGTCGTCGTGATCTTCGCCTCACCCACGCTGGACCCACACGACAGCGCGTTCGGCGAGGCACGCGAGCTTGCGCTGGCACCGCTCCGCGCCGACTCGCGCGTGCTGCGCGTGATGACCGCGGACGACGCGCCTCCCGCCCTGCGGCCCCTGATGCAGAACGCAGCGGCGCGACGCGAGACCGCGTTCGTGGCTCTGCGCGGGACGTTCAAGGAGGCCGCGACGGCCTACCCCGCCGTGCGCGAGGAGCTTCACTCCGCGACGCTCGGGATCGAGTGCACCGGTCGCGTGCCATACATGCACGATCTGGACGTGGTCCTCGGAAAGGATCTGCTCATGGCGGAGGCTATTTCGTTGCCGTTCGCCGCGCTGCTGCTCGTCTACGTGTTCCGGACATGGGTGCTCGCGCTCGTGCCTGTCGTGTCCGGCGCGCTCTCGGTTCTGGTCGCCACGGCGCTGGTCACCACCGCCTCCTACTTCGTCGACGTCGCCAGCTACACCGTGAACGTGATGTCGCTCGTGGGGCTCGGCGTGGCGATCGACTATTCGCTGTTCGTGGTGAGCCGGTACCGCGAGGAGCTCGACGCCGGGCGCGACACCCGCGAGGCGCTCTCCACCGCGGTCGCCACGTCAGGCCGCGCCGTGCTCTTCTCCGGCCTCGCGGTGTGCGTGGGTCTGTCGGGCCTCGCCTTCTTCCGCGGGTCGTACCTGGCGATGATGGGCGCTGGCGGCGCGCTGGTCGTTGGACTGGCCGTGCTGACGGCGATCTTGTTCGTGCCTGCGTTGCTCGCGGTGCTGGGCCGCCGAATATTTCGGGGCCAGCTACGTGCGGGCGGCGGCCTTGGCGAGGCGCGGTGGGAGCGGCTTGCGCGCTGGGTGATGAAGCGGCCGTGGCTGGTGCTCGTGCCCACGGTGCTGGTGCTGGCAGGCGCGGCGCGGCCGTTCATGCGGCTGCGAATGTCCGCCGCCGACGTGCGCGTGCTCGACGAACGCAGCGAAGCACGACGCGCATACGACACGCTGCTCCGTGAGTTTCCCGCGCAGGCCGCGACGCGCGCCAACGTGGTCGTGCGATTTCCGAGCGCGCCGGCGCTGAACGGCCCCCGCATACATGCACTCTACACACTTTCTCGCGACCTCGAAAAGCTGCCCGGCGTGACCCGCGTGGAGAGCATCGTCTCCCGCACGAGCCCCGACGCTCCAGACCCCGAGGACGACTACGGACCCGACACATACGAGGAGAACCTGCTGCGCCCGTCCGCGCTGCTGCGCCCCATCGTGGACGCAGGCGCGAAGCTCACGGTAGGCGCACAGGACACCGTCCTCTACGTGCGCATCGACGCGCCACCCGACAGCGAGGCGGCGCGCGCAGTCGTGACCGCGATCCGGCGACATCGAAACGTGGCCGACGGCGTGGTGGTCGTGGGTGGTGCCACCGCGAACGATCTGGACACCACCGCCTTCATGCGGGACCGCGCGCCACCGGCGCTGGCGTTCATCGTGGGCGCGACGCTGCTCGTCCTCTTCGTGCAGCTGCGGAGCGTGCTCTTGCCGTTGAAGGCAGTCCTGATGAACGTGCTGTCCATAGGCGCGTCGTTTGGCGCGCTCGTCTGGGTCTTCCAGGACGGCAGGCTGTTCGTGCACGAGGGGCGCCCGCTGGAGCCCACGCTTCCCGTGCTGCTCTTCGCCGTGATCTTCGGCCTGTCGATGGACTACGAGGTCCTCATCCTCGCGCGGATCCGCGAGCAGTGGCTCGTCTCGGGCGACAGCGACGAGGCCGTGGCGAAAGGGCTCGCAAAGACCGCGGGCCTGGTGACGAGCGCAGCGGCGATCATGGTCACCGTGTTCGCCGCGTTCGCGCTGGCCCGCGTGGTGCTCGTGCAAGCGACGGGCTTCGGCATGGCCCTCGCGGTGCTGGTGGACGCGACGCTGGTCCGCGTGCTCCTGGTCCCGGCGACGATGAAGCTGCTCGGCAAGTGGAACTTCTGGTCTCCGTTCCACAAGTGACCATGCTCACCCGTCACGACGGGCCGAAGAACGCGTCGGCGTCGAGGCCCATCGTCGACAGCTTCAACTTCTGGAAGATGGTCTCGGCGCGCTTCTCGAAGTCGCGCGCCTCTTCTGCCACCTTCGGGTCCGTCTGGTACTCGGGCGCGCGCTGGAGCACGCGCGCATATACGCGGGCGCTCCGTGCGAGCTCCACGTCGTTTCCGATCTCCTCGAAGATCCAGATCGACTGCAGGAGGTGGCCGCGCGCTTCCAGGATGTCCGCATCGGAGCCCTCCATCACGCGCAGCTCGCCCAGGCTCCGGAGCGCGACGCCCAGCTGCACCTTGCTCTGGATCTCGCGGAAGAGGGCGACCGCATGTTCGATGTGATCGCGCGCGTTCTTCGTGTCCTTGGCGGCGATGTACGCTTTGCCCAGGCCTCGCATGGCCTCCGCGAGGCCCATCTTGTCGCCGAGGTCCGTCGCGATCTCGCTTGCCTCCGTGAGGTGCTCGATCGCCGGCCCTAGATCCCCCAGACGGGTCTCCGCCTCGCCGATGTTGGAGAGCACGAGGGCAATGCGGCCCTTGTCGCCCGTCTCCTTCGCCACCTCGAGCGCCTCGCGGAACAGCGTGAGCGCGCGCCCGTCGTCGCGCTGGTCCTGCGCGATGGTCCCCAGGTTGTTGAGCGTCATGCACACGCCGACGAGGTCACCGATCTCGCGCCGGATGCGCAGCGCCTGCTCGAACGCGTCCAGCGCGAGCTTGTACTGTCCGGAGTCCTGGTAGACCAGACCCAGGTTGTTGAGAGACAGCGCGATCGATCGGCGATCACCGAGCCGACGACGCATGGTCAAACCACGCTGCGTGAACTCGAGCGCCTTCTCGTAGTCGCCACGGAGCCAGTGGAGCTTGCCGATGTCATCGGTGGTGCTCGCGATGCCGCGCTCGTCGCCAGCGTCGTCGAAGAGCGCCAGCGCAGCGTCGAGGTGCTTCTTCGCGAGGTCCAGCCGGCCGTTTTCGCGATGCAAGCGGCCGATGCGGCTGTGCGCGGCGCCGCCCTTTGCGCGCGCGTCGATGCGGTACGCGCGGTCGCGCATCTCGAGAAAGACGGTGAGCGCCTCCGCATTGCGTCCGAGCAACTGCAATACGTCGCCGTAGTGGTGGAGCGCGTCCAGGCGGAGCTTGGGGTCCGCCTCCTTGCCATCCGAGAGGTGCGAGAGGCCCTTCTGGTAGTACTCGGCGGCCTTGCCGTTGGCGTAGTGCGTGCGCGCGAGATCGCCCGCTTCCAGGTACGTCGCACCAGCCTGCACGCGCAGGCCGGCGAGCTCCCGATGGCGCGCGAGCATGCCGAGTGACTCCTCGTGCTGCGCCACCTGCGGCTGGAAGGCGAGCCAGTCCGCGACAGCGTGATGGAAGGACTGCGCCTCTGCTTGCGGTGTGAGCTTCTGCAGCGTCTCGCGCTCCAGGTTGTGCTTGAAGACGTACTCCTCGTCGTCTGCGAACGTGCTGTCCGGCAGCCGCAGGATGTAGTCGCGATCGCGCAGGTCCTTGAGCGAACCCAGGATGCGGTCCACGTCGGAGGCCTCCGACACGCTCCAGATCTCGCGCGCGACGGCGTTCTGCCGCCACATCGCGACGAGCCCGCCGAGCCAGAACACACCACCCATGGCGGCAGCGCGCTCGAGTAGCTCACGCTCGTAACCAGAGAGCGCGGCGATGCGCGCGTTGACGGCGTCCTGAACGGTGAGCGGTAGCCGTACGCGATCGAGCTTGTCGATGTGAACATCGAAGCCCTTCGCAGCGCTCTGTTCGTCGGAGTCGCCGGTGCCATCGTTCGTGCGCGGGGTGATGACGCCGATGTCGAAGAAGATGCGAACCATCTGCTCGAGCAGCGCGGGGTTGCCGCCCGCCAGCGTGCTCGCGGCGGTGGCGAGCTCATCGCACTCGTCCGGGTCGCACGTTCCGGAGAGGAGGCGCTCCATCACGGCGGCCGAATCCTCTTCGGACAGCGGGCCGAGCTCGACGCGGGTGTGCGCGGGGCCGCGAAGCTTGCGCCAGCCATCGCGCCGCACGTAGAGCTCGGGCCCTGCGACGGCGACGACCAGGACCGGGGCCTCCAGCGCCGCGATGAGCGACTCGAGCAGCTCGAGCGCCTCGTCGTGCGCGTTCTGAAGATCGTCGAAGACGAGGACGACGGGACCCCCATAGGCCTCCGGCCGGAACGGATCCTCGCGCGCGTCCGCCTCCAGGAAGCGGCGAAGCACCACACGGCGGAGCTGGCGCACCTGTGCTGCGTCCGCCATCACCGCATCCACGAGCGGAGAGCTCACGAAGGGCAGCTCGATCAGCTGACCGATGAAGAAACAAACGTCACCGACCTTGCGGTCCTCGAGCACCTGGGCGAGATGCTCGCGTACAGCCGCGCGCTGACCGTCACCATCCATGTCCTTCGTGAAGGCGAACCGCTGCCGGAGGATCTGCGCGAACACGCCGAAAGCCGCGCCGTCCTCCCGCGCAGAGCCGCAGTACACGCGGACCGGACGCACGTCGGAGTCCGCCTGCGCAAGGGCGACGAAGTCCTGCACCAGTCGCGATTTTCCGATACCCGGCGCCCCGGTGATCGTCACCACTTCACAGCTACGGGCCTCACGCACGCGTGTCAGCGCAGACTCCAGCGCGGCGAGCTCGTCAGCGCGGCCGATGAGCTCCGGCGGGGAGCTCGGGGGAGGAACGTAGCTCGGGGAACGTTGCATCTGTGGTGACTGCCACAGTCTACCGCAATCCCGTCATGGAGTATCGACGCCGTCGACGTCGTCGATGGGGTCTTTCGGCGCCTCCGGAGCCCTCTCGGCCTTCTCGGGCGCCACGGGCTCCGTCGCGTGGACGGGCGCCGCGGGCTTGTTCTCGCTCGGCCGAAGCGGACTGCCAATGGCTGCCGAATCGAGCCCCGCGACCTGCGGCGTGAGTCGCGGGATGGGCGCCTCGTCCGCCTTCTGGCTCGCCGCGGTGCGCTCGTCATCGTCGTCGTTCTTCCTCTTCGCGTGATCCGCGGGCGGCTTCTGGGCTGCACCGGCGTGCGCCTGGTGAGCCGTGTGCGCTGCGCTCTTCGCGGGTGCCTTCTTCGCGACGTGACGCTCGACCTCGGGCTGCTCGACGCATTTCGTCATGTGGGCCGGGCACGCGATGCGCACGTGGAAGTGATCGTCGTGCGGCAGCGCGCCGTGCGGCTGAGCCAGCGTCTCGGACGCGCGGATGCGGAGCGGCAGCGGCACGCCCATGCGCTCTGCGTAGGCAAGGAGCCGCGCCTTCAGCGGCGCAGCGACGAAGATGTGCGTCGCGCGCGCGACCGGGTCCGTCAGCAATGCCGACACGAGCGCCCAGTTACGCGCATCGTCGAAGTGCGCGCCTGGCCAGGTCTTCGCCTTGCCGTCGCCCGTGAACGCCACGAAGCTCTGCTCGTAGATCGGCTTCTTCTGATCGTTCATGATGTAGAACCCGACGTCCGCGTCGCGCCCGCTCTCGTGTGACGCGTGGCGATCGATCTCGCCGCCTCCGCGCCTGGACAGATCGCCCACCGTGAGGATCGCATCGGGATAGTGCCTGCGCACCTGCCGCGCCGCGCGGTCGATCATGCCCACGAGCGGAGGCAGGCCCCAGCGGACATCTTGCCCTGCATGATCGGGGACGATGCGGAGGTACGGCGCCTCCATCAGGTGCGCTCCGCCGTGCAGCTGCCCGTGCGTGGGCGAGCCGAGCGAGAGCCCCGGCTGCGGAGCCACGCGCGCTTGCGCATGCGGATGCTTCTTGGCGGACCCGGACGCGGGCGTCGGAGAGGCGGCGCTGGCGGTTCCTTCGCGTAGCCCGAACGGCGAGGCGAACGCGGTGAGCAGGACGAGCGACTGAACCAGGGCCTTGGCAATGCTTCGCACGATGCTTGAAAAAAGCCACACGCGAGCGCCAGGGGCCAAGTTTTCGCGGGAAATGGTAGGCTGTCGCCCTCTCGTTTCAGAAGAAGGAGATGCACTTTGAACAAGATTGTCTCGAGCGCCCAGGAGGCCTGCGCCGACATCCCGAGCGGCGCCACCGTCCTCGCGGGCGGCTTCGGCCTCTGCGGCATCCCTGAGAACTCCATCCGGGCCCTCAGGGAGCACGGCCAGAAGAACCTCGTCTTCGTCTCCAACAACTGCGGCGTGGACGATTTCGGCCTCGGGATCCTGCTCAAGAATAAGCAGATATCGAAGATGGTCTCGAGCTACGTCGGCGAGAACAAGGAGTTCGAGCGCCAGTACCTCTCGGGTGAGCTCGAGGTGGAGCTCTGTCCGCAGGGCACGCTCGCCGAGCGCATCCGCGCGGGCGGCGCAGGAATACCTGCATTCTACACGCCCACCGGCGCAGGCACCGCCGTGTCCGATGGCGGCCTGCCGCTGAAGTACGCCGCCGACGGCAGCGTCGCGAAGTACAGCGAGAAGAAGGAGATCCGTGAGTTCGACGGGCGCGCCTACGTGCTCGAGCCCGCCATCAAGGGCGACTTCGCGATCATCAAGGCATGGAAGGGCGACCGCTTCGGCAACCTCGTCTACCGACACACCGCGATGAACTTCAACCCGATGATGGCGATGGCCGCGAAGGTCACCATCGCCGAGGTCGAGGAGATCGTGGAGGTCGGGGAGATCCCGCCGGCGCAGATCCACACGCCAGGCATCTACGTCTCGCGCATCTTCAAGGGCGCAGGATACGAGAAGCGAATCGAGCGAAGGACGGTGCGGTCATGACACTGAAAGGCCTCACCCGCGAGCAGATCGCGCAGCGCGCCGCCAAGGAGCTCTGCGACGGCTACTACGTCAACCTCGGCATCGGCATGCCGACGCTCGTGGCGAACTACATCCCCAAGGGCGTCGAGGTCGTCCTCCAGAGCGAGAACGGGCTCCTCGGGATCGGCCCCTATCCCAGCGAGAAGGAGATCGACGCGGATCTGATCAACGCTGGAAAGGAGACCGTGACCATGCTTCCGGGCTCGGCGATCTTCTCGTCTGCGGAGAGCTTCGAGATGATCCGGGGCGGTCACATCGACCTCGCGATCCTCGGCGCGATGCAGGTCTCCGAGAAGGGCGACCTCGCGAACTGGATGATCCCCGGCAAGATGGTGAAGGGCATGGGCGGGGCCATGGATCTCGTCGCCAGCGCTCGCCGCGTGGTCGTGATCATGGATCACGCCGCGAAGGATGGCGCACCCAAGATCCTGAACGAGTGCAACTTGCCGCTCACGGGCCGCAAGGTCGTGCACCGCATCATCACGGACCTCGCGACGATCGACGTCACCGCAGACGGGCTCATCCTGCGCGAGGTGGCGCCGGGTCTCTCCGCGCGCGATGTGCAGTCCGTCACCGAGCCCACGCTCAAGGTGTCGCCCGATCTCGCGTCCATGGCCTGAGATGTTGCCGGCCGCGATCAGGAAGGCGACTGCTGACGACGTCGGGCTGATCCTGGCGCTCGTCCGCGAGCTCGCGCTCGACGAGAAGGAGCCGGACGCGGTGATCGCACGGGAGGAGGACTACCTCCGCGACGGCTTCGGCGAGAGCCCGAAGTTCCACGTGCTCATCGCGGAGCGCGACGGTGTGGCCGTGGGTTTCGCGTTCTACTTCTTCGGCTACTCGACGTGGCTCGGGCGCTCCGTGCTGAAGCTGGAGGATCTCTTCGTGCGCCCTTCCGCGCGAGGGAACGGCACTGGCCGCGCGCTCATGCAGCGGCTCGCCGAGATCGCCAAAGACCAAGGCTGCCCCCGTTTCGAGTGGCAGGTTCTGGACTGGAACACGCCCGCGAAGGAGTTCTACGAACGCCTGGGCGCGAGGGTAGAGCGTCAGTGGGAGCACGTCCGGATGACGGACCCCGCGCTGTCGAGGCTCGCGAAGCAATGAGGTGCGGGCTCCTCGTTTTGGCGATCGTCCTGTCCGCGGGTGGTGGCTGTGGCGGCGAGAAGCGGTCGGAGGAGCCGAGGACCGTGGCGAACGTGGCTCCGGCGGGGAGCGGCGACGGCGGGCTTGCGGCGCGTCCCGAGCTCGACGTGCACGTGATCTGCGAGGTGTACACGCGCGCGGGAAAGAAGCTCGGCGCGGAGATCGACACGCGCCTGGAGGCCGGGTCCGTCACGGAGGATGAAGCGCGCGTGCTGATGCAGAAGCTCTTGCCGAGCGAGGCCGTGCCCGTGGTCCGCGCGATCATGAAGGACATGCATCTGTCGTCAGACGACGTGGTCGCCTATGAGCGCGCGCATCCGGAGATCGTACAGCGCTGCGTGAGCGCCATGACGCATCGGCTGCAGCCGTCGATCATGCGCCTGGCGCGGGCCACGAGCGGCATCGCGTGGCGGACGGATCTCACGCGGGCGCAGCAGGAGGCCGTGCGGGACAAGAAGCCGGTGCTCTACATCGGCTGCACGTCCATGGATCGGGGGTGCCGCGAGCTGGATCGCCAGACCTTCGCTGACCAGCGGGTCAAGGCGCGCCTCAAGGACGGCAGCATCATCCCCGTCTACGACGATCTGGCGGCCGAGGACGATCCGAACGCGGCGGCGCGAAAGACGAAGCTCCACATCGACGCGCTGCCGGCGATCATCCTGTTCGACACGCACGGCGTGGAGCTCCGTCGATGGGCCACATTCGTTCCAGCGGATGTGCTTCTGCCGGAGCTCGTACGCGCGGCAAATTGACACACTCCGTAAATGCCGCGCTGCGTAGGTCGATCTAGGCTTGCACATCGGGCTGGATGTGGGAACGCTTCCCCAGCGATGATTGCAGCCCACGACCGACTCAGCTTGCGCATCTCCGACCCGACCGAGATGGGCCAGGACGGACGCAAGATCGAGGGCGAGACCGGGCGCGAGACCGATATCGCCGAGGCGGAGCTCCGCGAGGCCCTTCGTCTCGCGCGCGGCGCCTGTGAGCTGCTCGATCGCGCGGCGCCAGCATCCGGTCAGCGCGGCCATTCGATTCGCATCGCCCAGGCCATCTCCGAGAGCCTCGTCACCGAGCTCGAGATGGTGACGGGCAAAGGCGTCATGCGCGCCAAGCGCATCACCTGAGGCGTCAACTGAGAGACACGCGGGCCGGCACTGGGTAGACTGCCGGCCGCAGTTCCTCTTGGAGAAGCTCAGTGGTGGAGCATCCGGCTTCATACCGGAAGGGCGCAGGTTCGAATCCTGCCTCCAAGTCTCATGCAGAACGACAGGCGGGACACCGAGTTTCCCCAGGCAAGCGCGAACCCTGGCTACGCGCTCGACGAGCTTGCGCGCGCGCTCGCCGCGCAGAACGGTGCCGCCGATGAACGCGCGCGGGCGAACGCGGACCACCGCGTAGAAGCGTGGCGTCGCGTGCTCACGGGGATGACGAGCGGCGCCCTCGAGATCGGCGCGCGCGAGCCGGTGCAAAACGTGCCCGCGTGGGCAACGCTCGAGGTCGCGCACGGCGGCTTCGCGACGGGAGGCCTCCTGGCAGGTGGCCCGCTCCTCGCTCACGAACGAGCTCTCCTCGCCCACGTGGCGTCCGCGCCTGCGCCCGGCGTGGGCGAACGAGCTCTCCTCAACGTCTTCTACCTCTCCGACGAGGGTCGACGGCGTCTGGATGAGATGCGCGCGAATGGTACGTTCCGGGTGAACGTCCCGGAAGAGGGGGCGCTGCTCGTCGTGTCGTTCCTGCTGGCGCGTGGGGACAACGCGCGCGCCGAGTCGATCCTCGAGGCGATCGCGCCGTTCATGGACCGCCTGCGGTTCTATCCCGTCCCCGATCCGCGCCCACTGCTCTCGACGTCCGTCGTCAGCGTCGCAAAGGTCGCGGACGTACGAACGGCGCTCTCGCGGAGGCGACCAAAGCCGGCGATCGTCCGTATGAACGACGCGCTCACTTTGTGGCTGCCTCTCTACGATCGCGTCGCGAGCCTCTTCCTGATGACCGTGAAGGGGCCCGCGCCCACGTTCGTGCGCGGCGCGGACGGCGCACTGCTCCTGCGCCCCGACCGGCAGCCTTTGCTCCAGGGTGGGCTCCCCTGCCAGCGCTTTCCGGAGGGCTTCGCGGACGAGGCGCGCGCAACCTGTGCACTCTACACTGAATTGCGACAGCGCCACGCGAGCGCTCACGGCGCACCACACGGAGCATCCGAGCCGATCTCCCCGAACATGGCGACGCTGCTCGCCTACGCCGCGACCGCCGCGCGTGACCCGAAGGCCCTGGGCGAGCGCGACGTCGCACGTATCCGACGCGCGCTGGCGGGGTTTTGCACGAAGCACGGCGCGCCGGGCTCCTGGAAGCACGCGCACCTGCGCGCCAGGCAGGCGGCGTGGGCGAAGCGACCCCTCCACGCGGACCTCGCGCACGTCCTCGGGGACCGGCTCGCGCGGCGACCGCAGGACGCTGGGCTGTCATCGCTCGAAGGGCTGAATGACGACGCAGCGATCCCTCCGCACCTGATGTCCAAGCTCACGCGATGCATCGAGGGCACCATCGACGAGCTGGTCCGGCGGCGCATCGTGACCTCCGGCGAGGTGCTCGCGCTCGTGCTGCCGCAGGTGACCTCGCAGATCCGTGCGCTGGGCATCGGGGACCCGGAGCTCAGCCGGGTCTACGCGGCGATCTACGGTGCGTTCCGCAAGCGGCGCTCGCTCCTGCTGCTCGATCTGGGGAGCCAGGTGAAGCTCGCAGAGCTGCCATGGGTGCAGGCGATCGAGCGCTTTCGTGATGGAAGCGTCGGCGAGGCCGCGGCCGCGCGCACCACGCTCGAGCAGGTCGCCACGCTCCACGTGACCGCTTTCCCGGAGACCATCTTTCCGAACAAGCTCGTGACCGAGCTCGTCGCGCTCGCAAAGGGCGCCGGCCTCGTGCTCCCTCTCACGGAGGAGCTGGCCGCGGACATCTTCATGGGCGCGTTCACTCCCAAGTTCGTGGCCGCCGCGAGGGTCGCCGCCGAGCTTCTCACGGGCTCGCCATATGAGCGCTACTACGGCATCCCGTATGACCGCGTGCGCTCGCTGGGGGACGGCGGTGAGAAGCCAGAGCTGGAGCTCGCCCGTCTGTGCGTGGAGCTGTCCCGGCAGCGCGACCTTCCGCGGTTCGGCACGCCTGCGCAGAACGGCCGCATCATCGAGCAACAGCAGATCGTGACCACGCACGACCTCGCACAGCTCTTCTCCGCGCTTGGCCTCCACAACGCGCTCCGTGGTGAGCTCCGTCACCTAGCCGAGCGCGCGTTTCATCACGCCGCGAAGCTGCTCGGGACGAAGCACGGTGGAAAGACTGGTCTGCGTGCGCGCAAGGACGCCGCGTACGCGTTTCGTCAGATGCTCTTCTTCCTGTCCTTTGTCTCGGAGGACGAGCTCTTTGCGTTCTCCATCTGGGCGGAAGAGACCGTGTCGGCACAGCCCGAGGACGCCTCCGCGCGACTCGGTCCGTTCTGGCGCGGCGTCTCGCACGTGCTCGCGGACGGTGCGTTCGACGACGACGGGCGCGGACCGGGGGATGCCGTTCGCTTCCTGGGCTGGACAACGATCGCCGCCCGGGACAGCTAGTTTTGCACGAGGCCGATCCAGAACGTCTGCTGCTTGCCGAGGTCGTTCTCGACGAAGAACGCGGAGGCGCCCATCGTGGTCTTTGCCTCCGCCTTGATGGTGAGCTTGATCTTGTCGCCGTTCTGACCGGAGGTCTTGTCCATCGTGAACGAGAGCGCCTTCGGGCCGTGGAAGAACACGCTCGAGAGATCCAGCACCTTGACCTTCCATTTCCCGGTGGTGGGCGCGTCGCTGTAGAGCTCGAGATCGATCGTCTTCGACTGACCGACAGGGATCTTGAGGCCCTTCGTGGTGAACGAGCCCATCGTGGGGCTGTTGACGGTGATCGTGTCGGCCGTCACCGGGGCCGAGTTGAAGTACGGGACGGCGCCCTCTGGCTCGCAAGGAGCGTGGCCCGCGGCGGCCGCCTTGTTCGACCACACGCGCTGCACGAGGTTCGTCACGCCGGTGGTGCGATAGAACGCATCAGGAAAGCCCGCGCACAGGTCTCCGATCTCCGCGCCACCGCCGACAAACGCCCACGCGCGGCCCACCTGGTCCACGTCGATGTACGCGGGCTTGTCCTGTGGGAGCGGATCCGTCGCGGCCTCGATGATCTCGTGAACGGCCGCCGCCGAGACCTCATCGATCTCGGGGATGGCGCCCATGGGCGGACACCGCCCGATCACCGCGTACGTGACGTACGTGGTCCCGGTCAGCAGGTAGTCGTCGTGGTAGCCCTGGAACGCCGTGCAGAGCGCGCCACCGCCGCTGGTCACTGTGCTCGTGTCGGGGAAATAGATCGCATAGATGGTGTTGCCGTCGGGCTGCGGAAACGCGCCGCCGTCGCCCTGGATCTTGGCGGTGAGCCACGTCTGGAGGTCGGCGTCGGAGATGGTGACGGGCGCCGTCTCGTCGAGCGCTATCGGCGCAGCGAGCGTGAGCGGCCCCACTCCGTACTCGGCGGTGGCCCCGGACCAGTATGTCTTTGCGGCGGCGAGCTCGGTCCCGAACTTCTCGATGTCCGCCTGCAGCGCGTCGCCCTTGAACGTGATGGTCACGAGCTTTGGCGCTGTCATCACCGGCCCCTTGCGCGACACGGCCTGCGGCATGGGCGAGTGGGGCGCCGGGTAGCCCGGCTCGCCTGCGTCGTCACCTCCGGCTTCGTTCGCGCCTGCCTCTTCTGCGCCGGCATCGCCTGGTCCGGCGCCCCCCGATGAGGAGGATGAGCACGCGACTCCTACGCCTCCCCCGAACGCGACGAGACTGCAGGCGACGGCAATGGATGCAAGCGAAGGACGCATGACGAACATCCTAGTAGACGACCGAACGCGTGTCCCCCCGGACACGCGCGACGCCATGGAAACACGGCCCCTCGACAGGGGCCGCCATAACCTCACGAAACGCTTGGCCCGAACCTGGGCACACGCGTTGCGGTGCAACCACGGATGTCCATGCGCTCCCGCACAGCCGTCTTCCTTTCCGTACTCGCTCCCGCGCTGGTCGTCGGCTGCGTGCACGCCGCGCGGCACGAAGGAGCGATCGCGGTCACCACGATCGCGGACGCGGGTGGCGGCCCTCCCTCTGCCACACCGGACGTGGACCTCGTGTGCGCCCGTGGACCGCTCCTGCCCCCGAGCGTGAACCCGGCGCACGATCTCGCGTGCGACCCCAACGACGTGAACCTGGAGCCGCTGGAGCTGTCGATCGCATGCCAGCACATCGCCCCCGGGCCGGCCGTCGCGCCGACGCGATGGGACCACGTGACGGCGCCCGCGAACCTGGACGTGGTGGAGCGCCGCTTCGGGCTGACCACAGAGGAGCGCGCGCACCTCATGAAGGACGGCTTCGTGGTGCCGACGCGCCTTTCGTACTCGTCCTACGCACCGGCGCTGCATGACGTGTATCGCTCGCAGCTGCCCGTATTCATCTCCGTCGATGCGGTCATGCACGCCGTGTATCGCTCCAACGACACGTTCATCGCAGGCCTGGAGAACCGCGAGCTTCAGCCCCGCCTCGCGAAGCTCCTCGACACGATGCAGGAGACGCTGAAGACCACGCAAGGCAAGTACCCGGCGGAGACTGCGCGCGATCTGGATCTCTATCTGACCGTGGCGCGTTCGCTGCTCCTCGGTGAGAAATCGCCGAGCGCCCTGGGCATGGACACCGAGGCGGAGGCCCTCACGGCGAAGGCGGAGGCCGCGTCTGGCATCGTCCACGTGAACATGTTCGGACGCGACCGCGCCGTGGACTTCGCGGGCTTCAATCCACGCGGGCACTACGCGAAAGAGGCAGCGGCGAACAATCCCGACTACGCGGACCTCTCGACGTACTTTCGCGCCGCGATGTGGCTCTCGCGCATCGAGCTGAACCTGGTGTCGCGCTCGTCGCGGAGCTCGTCTGCGGATCTGGACCCGTCCGAGACCCCGCGCGAAGATCGCGCCGCGATGGCCCTCACGGATCTGGCGCGCGCATCGGGCACGCTCGAAGAGATCGCGCACATGGACCGCGTGTGGTCGCTGATCGCAGGCAAGCGCGAGGACGTGTCGCCGATGGACATCGCGGCGATGATGGATGACGGGAAGATCGACGTCGCGGCGGCGGATGCACCCGAGAAGCTTCGCGCGAGCATCGGCGCGCGCTTCGTGCGCACTGCACGTACGCACGTTCAGGCCGAGGGCTCCGTGAACCTGCCCGTGATCGCCACGATGCTCGGGCCGCGGATCACCCCGGACGCGTCGGCCACGCGACCGCTCGTCCATCCCGAGGTCACGGATCGCCACGAGGTGCCCGTGACGGACATCGCGTTCGCGCTGGGTCACGATCGCGCGCTCGCGTACGAGCCG
>JANXLV010000228.1 GCA_025355005.1 Myxococcales bacterium
GAGGCTGGCAGCCGGAGCGGTGGCCAAGCCGCGCCTGTACCGGGACTTGCGCGGTGCGGCGTCAGGGGTACAAGCTGTCTAATTCGAGCGTGTAAGCCGATGGCGGCTGAAAGCGCGGAACTGTCTAATACTCGTTAGGCATACGAAGGGACTTACTGCCGAGGGCAATCCTAATGATTCTCGCAGCCGCTGTCGCCGCCAGCTTGCTTGTGACCCCGACCGACACCGTCACCGCAGCGGACGTGCGTCGGGAGTATCAGCGCTGGGTGCGTATCGAAACGACGCCCGTATTCGGGCAGCCCGACAGTGTGCCGGTCGTAACCCTCGCGACCGACAGCGTGCCCCGCGGTTCGCTTCTACACGACTTTCTGGCCGCGCACGGTGATGTCGTCATGTACCTCGCCGGTCACACCCCCGGTGCGTTTCCACGCTTTGTTCGCAAAGGCGACCGCCCTGAAGCCGTACGGGATTCAATCATCGCGACGCTCCAGGCGAGTCCCCCTTTCAACGAGCGCCTGTTTGCCATGCTGGTGCGCTACTGGCGACCGCGGGGGCGCGTCATCACGGGTGACCTTCCGCCCGCTCCCCGCATAGCGGTGACGACCCTCGAGCTCCGACAGATTGCCGCGCGCTTCTACTTCCCCGATCGTGTGTCTGCCGTGGGGGACACGCTGTTCGTTCACATTTGCAGTGGCGCCAACGGCATTACGCAACTGACTTCTCCCGTGGACCCGCTCGTCGAGGCGGTCGTCTTCGTCGCCGTGAACCGGGCGACCTTTCGACCACACTCGGCTCTGTATCGGGATTTTGATGCGGCCTTCACGAAGGCAAAACAGGTGAGCTTCTCAAAGGATTCCACGACACGCATTCTCCGCGCGCAGGGTGCGCTGTGGGCCGAGATGGAGCGTAGCCACGCACTGGACGAGGCCCTCCGCTCCGCGTTTGCCAGCCGCCGCGCTGTCCTGCCCATCGAAGTTGCAGGTCGGCAGTAGTGCCCCGATGCCTAACGCCGGTTGCAACTGACGGAGCCGTTAATGCCGGTGGCGCGCCGCTTCGCGGCTCACCACTTTATTGAATGGCTCCGCAGCTGAACCTTGTTCGTTAGACACACACGAGTGGGTTGCTTACCTTCCAGACGTCGCCCTTTCTGGAGTAATCCCATGCCCGCCAATCCGCTGCCGATCCAGAGCGACCCGGAAATCATGGGTGGCGCGACCGTCTTTACCGGCACCCGCGTCCCGGTCCAGACACTCCTCGACTATCTCGAGGCCGGCGATCCGCTCGACGAGTTCCTCGAAGACTTCCCGTCCGTCGAGCGGGCGCAGGCCATCGCCGTCCTCGAGCTCGCGAAGGACATGCTCGTCGCCCGTGCCTCCGCGGCGTGAGCCGGATCCTCCTCGACGAATGCGTGCCGCGCCGGTTTCGGCGCGAGCTGCCTGACCTTCCCGTTTCGCATGTCCGCGACGAGGACTGGACCGGCCAGCGCAACGGGGTGCTGCTCCGCCTCATGCGCGAAGCTGGCTTCGCGATTTTGATCACAGTCGATCGCAATCTCGCCTATCAGCAGAACGTGGCCGCCGCGGGCATCGCGGTGATCGTCCTCCACGCGCGCGGCAACCGCACGATCGATCTCGTCCCGCTCGTCCCAGCCCTCCGAGCGGCACTCGCCGACGCGACGCCAGGTCAGGTCATTCGCGTCGGTGTCTAACGCCGGTTGCAACTGACGGAGCCGCCAATGGCGGTGGCGAGGCGCTTCGCGCCTCACCACTTTGTTGAGATGGCTCCGCAGCTGAACCTTGTTCGTTAGGCAAGCCAGATCATTTGTCCTCAACACCACTGCGACCCGTAGTGGTTTTTCTTTTCAGGGCGCGTGCGGCAAGCACGGCGTTCACGACGAACCTCTTCTGTTGTTCGGTCGCTCCTGGCGAGGCTCCGCGGTTTCACGTGGCGTTGCTTGGTCGCCGCTCCGACTCGCTCGCCGCCGCCTCGGCCCAGCCTGTGCTTTGCCTAACGCCGGTTGCAGCAGACGGAGCCGTTAATGCTGGTGGCGCGCCGCTTCGCGGCTCACCACTTTATGATATGGCTCCGCAGCTGAACCTTGTTCGTTAGGACGCCCACCCAGAGGTGCCTCATGCGAGTACTCGTCGCGCTTGCCCTTTGCGCTGTCGGAGTCGTTCCTCTCGCGACGCACGGGCAGTTCGCTGCGCGACGCGGGCGCCCACCGGTCCAGGGCTACGTACCGGACTCCATCACCGCCGTACGTATCGCCGAGGCCGTCTGGATCCCGATCTATGGCGCCGACGAGATCCGCTCAGAGCGTCCGTTCCGCGCGACGCTCAAGAACAACGTCTGGTATGTGCGCAG
>JANXLV010000243.1 GCA_025355005.1 Myxococcales bacterium
CGAGCTCGCCGGGCTTCGTGCACGCCTCTGCTTCACGCAGGATGCGCGCCTTGAACTCGGCGGTGTACCTGCGCCGCTTCGCCTTTTCTGTCACTTCGGTCTCGGGCCTCCCGGCCGTCAACGACATCACATTCGCCATGGCTCATGCCAGACTCGCCCTGCTGGGTCACACAGTAATCTCGGAGGGGGAGACCTTCTCGCTCACGTTGGCACAGAGGGGCGGGCCCGGGCTCGTACCGCCTCGAGCCGCACGTCGGTGTGTGGACAGACCGTCCTCCACAAGACCCGGACCACGCGGCAAAAGGCAGTCTCAGCGCGCGCCTCTGCAGGACGGTTGGTGTTGGGTATGCCGGCCACCACATCACGACCTGCCACGACTTCGTGGGTACGGTGACCGTGCGCACGATCGGCCAGCGTTGCCAGGGGGGCCCAGCGGGCAACTGGATGCGGATCTCGATCTCGAGCCGGCCTCGGGAGACACCGTGGGGCCGTGGTTCAGCGGTCACGCAAAGCTCTCCTATGCGGAAACCACCGTCGCACCCTGGCAAGGCAAGTTTGGCGATGGGTCCTGTTTCCCATCCCAGACATGCGAATAGACGCTCGCAGCCGCGACGCGCGCGGCAATGGTCCGGTCTCCTCACGTGCTAGAGCCATCCTCGGGGGTTGATGCGAGTTCGAGTTCTACTGGTGCTGGCTATCGTGACGCTCGCATCTGCGGCGCAGGCCGATGAGGCTCCCGCGCCGCCGAGCTGGGTCTCGAGCAGGCGACGCGTTCCGGATGTCGAGAACAAGGTCGACGGCGGCTTCGTCGATGCACTGCCGCTCGTCGCTTACGACAGCAACACGGGGCTCGGGCTCGGCGTCGGTGGGCACCTCACGCTCAATGGGTCGCGACAAGATCCTCTGTTCGCGTACACGCCCTATCGTCACCGCTTCTCTGTTTCAGGTTACGCCACGACGGGCGGCTTTCAGCAGCACATGCTGAGCTACGACGGTATCTACATCGGCGACTCGCGCCTTCGCCTGCGAGCTGTGCTCGCGTTCGAGCGAAACACCAACGCGAACTACTTCGGCGTGGGTGAGGGCACGCTCGCGCCGCTCGAGTTCCAGGGCAAGAGCTACGCGACCTACTCCGATGCGGTGAACGCCGCGGGCCCGCGCTACTTCCACTTCGGGTACCAGAAGCCGCAAGGTCGAGTCACGCTCGAACGCGGCTTCTTCGGCGGCATCGTGCGCACCCAGTACGGGCTCAACGTCCAGCGTGTCGACATCACCCGGTACGACGGAAGATCCGAGTTCTCGCCGAGCACGAAGCTTGGCGCCGATTGCGTGTCTGGCGCTGCCCTCGGCTGCGACGGAGGCTTCAGCAACGTCTTGAAGAGCGGTATCGCGCTCGACACGCGCGACTTCGAGCCTGACCCGAACTCCGGTGTCTTCATCGACGCCATGGGACAATGGTCCGCAAAGGGCTTTGGTTCGAGCGCCGACTACTTGCGAATGACGACGGCGGCACGTTTCTACGTGAGCCCGTTTCCGAAGCTCGCGGACGTCGTGATTGCGACTCGCGTCCTCTATTCAGTCCAGAGCGCGAGCGTCCCGTTCTTCGCCATGAACACGCTCGCGATGGCCGGCGGCACTGACGATGCGACGGATCAGACGGGCCTCGGCGGCGAGCGCACGCTGCGCGGTTACAGGCAGGATCGCTTCATCGGCCGCGTCGCCACTGCAGCCAACGCCGAGATTCGCTGGACGTTCACGAGATTCGCGCTGCTCCGTCAGGACTTCACGCTGCAGGTAGCGCCGCTCTTCGATGCCGGCCGCGTCTTCGACAGGGTCGCGTTCTCCTTCTCCGACTGGAGGCTCGCTGGCGGCGCTGGCCTTCGCGTGGGCTGGAATCAGTCGACGATCGTGCTGTTCGACTTCGGCGCCTCGCGCGAGGACACCGGCTTCTACGTGGACTTCGGTATGCCGTTCTGACCATCCTGCGTTCACTTCGGAAGGCAGGACGGTCCAGCGCCGCCGCAGTTCGAGGGCGGCGTTGGAGTGAAACAGCAGAGCGGACCGGGCAATTGCGGGTTCATCTTCCCAATGGCTGTGCAATCGCCGTTGCCCGACGCGCAAGAACCCCAGTTGTAGATGCCCATGTTTTGGGTGCAGGCGCTCGCGTAGGACTCCATCAAGCCCATGCTTTGCGTTCCGGTGCCGTCGTCGTTCGCCCCGCTGCCAAGAGTGCCGCTGTCCGTGTCGCCGCCCGTGCCGCTGTCCGTGCCGCCACCAGCGGCGCCGCCGTCGTTGCCCGCACGTCCGGCATCCTGTCCGGGAGCAGTGCCGCCAGCGCCACTGTCCACGTCGGTCGTCGTCGCGCCCGAGTCGACGTCGGCTCCCGTGCCGTCGCCGCTCGGCGGGTCGGCGCTCGAGCTGTGCGCGAGCTTCCCGCCGCAGGCGAGCAGCGCCAGCGAGAGGCAGAGCGATAACGAATGCGTCCGGATCCTGGCGTGGCTCGACATGGCTCGCTCCTTCCTTTACGAAATTCGACGTTCTCTCTCAGAAGCGCCACCCTGCCTGCACGGTGGGTCCCCATGCGACCGCGCCGAGCGGAAGTCGCACCTCGAAGTCGGCAAGCACGAACGGCCGCCCCGGCAGACCGGCGTCATAGCCGAAGCGCACGGCGCCGTCGACGCCCGGCACCGCGATGAACGTCCCGGTCGTGACGCGCCGAACGAGCATGTACATCGCGCCGCCGCCAGCGCCGAATCGAAACCCGGTCTGACCGAGCGTGTGCTCCGCCAGAGGAAGATGCATCACCGCGCGCAAGACCGGCGGGAAGTTACCTGAATCCGGGTAGTGACCATGCGTGCGCATATGACGAACATTCGTGCCTCGGTTGCCATGGCGAATTCTCGCGGGGCCGATTTCGAGAACGTCGCACGCGGCCTTACGGCGCGCAGAACCCAAACAGCTCGACGTACGCGTCTCCGCGAACGCTGCCCACGACCGTGGAGTCGCCCTCGTAGTAGCGGTCCTGACCGGGCACGAGGATATCCTGGTTCCGGATCACCGGGCTGACGTGGACGGCAATACCCTTGGAGGGAACACGCACGTTCCATCCCATGGGGTACGTGCAGCCCGGGCTCGCACTCCACGAGCCAGTGGCGGCCACCGTGAAATCCTTCGCGCCGAGCTGTGTCGTCTTGCAGTCCTCGTCCGTGTAGGAGCCGATGTACTGTTGGGTGCCGTCTTGCTTGTTGATGACCAGCGCGAGGAGCTCCGAGCCATTTTCAAGCTGCGCGGCGATCCACGTCCAGTTCTGCACGGTCGACAGCTCGATCAGCTGGGGACCGAACTGGTGATCGAACCACGTGTGCCCATGAACGTGGTGGACCACACCGTTCACCGAGATCGTCCCCGTCGCGCTCATGCGCTCGCGCGAGACGTAGTTCACGAACCCATCCGCGAGATGCAGCACCGGAGTCTTCTCCGACTCCAGCGTCAGGTCCACGACGTACCGGGATGCGCCGTCGACGACCTCACTGTGGACGACGTCGTGTCCGTTACCGCCCTTGACCCGTTCGCTACCGATCGCGAAGTCGAACGCACCCGGAAGCACCGTAGCCGGACCAAACGCGTACTGACGGCCGCCGAAGTGGTACTTCCCTTCGGCGTGATCCGTGATGGTGGCGTCCACGTACTCGAGCGGAGTCGAGTCGGGGCCCAGCAAGGTGTAGACGATCTGCGCGAACCCGAATTTCAGGCCGTCGTCGGTCTCCAGGTGCGTCGAATAGTAGAACCACTCATCGGAGTAGGGTGAGTACGGGTGCACGGAGTCATCGGCCGGGAGGTTGATTGGACCGCTGAGGCTGGTGGGGCACTTGCGTGCTCCCGAGGCAGCCCGCTGCAGAGTGAGGTTCCCAGGGAGCGGCGCCGCTTGTGACGTGCCGTCGTCCACACCTCCCGCGGCGCAGGCAAGGAGGACGACGGGCAGAGCGAGAGAGAGCAGGACGGAACCACAGAGATGGCTGGTAACAATCGAACGCATGAGAACCTCCAGAGCCTCGCCGCCTTGGCGCCGCTTCTGGTGGCCCTTCCGCAAACACCGTGCCTGATGGATTCCGGCTGGTTTCGTCGACACCGCCTCGGTGTGTGTGCAAGGGGCTGCGCGCACTGTGAAGCGACTTGCACCCGCTCGCGTACGGTTCACGGTGGTCTTGCCCTCCGAAGCGGCGCTACCCGAAGAGGCCCGCGGCGTGATCCCGGAGCACCGCCTCCGTGAGGAAGTCGATTACGGCGCGCACGCGAGCGACGCGCACGAGATCGGGGTGCACCACGATCGATAGCGTTCGCGTGCCGAGCACCTCGGGTGCGAGGAGCCGGACGCCTGGCGTGCGCGTCGCGAGGAAGTGGGGCAAGACGCTCAAACCGAGGCCAGCCACGACGGCATCGACGATGGCGCGCAAGCTGTTCCCGCGGCAAACGATGCTCGCCGGTTCGGCGTGCTCGTTGAGCCATCGCGCGCCGGGAACATGCGCGAGCGGCGTGTCGAAGCCGACGATCTGGTGACCACGCAGATCGCCGGTGGGAGATGGCTTCCCGCGCCGCTTGACGTACGCGTCGGAGGCGAACATCCGCCAGGCCATCGGGCAGAGCTTGCGCGCAACGAGGTCGCCCTGGGTGGTGGGGTTCATCCGCAGTGCGATGTCGGCCTCGCCGCGACGGAGGTCGAGCGACTCTACATCCGTGAGGATCTCGATCACCAGCGCGGGGTGGAGTGCGCGCAGCTCCGCGAACCGATCGACGACGTAGAGCGAGAATCCTTCGGGGCATGTCACGCGGACGACACCCTCGACGCGCTCGTCGTGGCCGGATGCCCGCGCTGCGATCGCGACGGTCGCTCGCTCGATCTGCTCGGCGAGCTCCACCAGATCGGTCGCAGCCGACGTGGCCTTGAGCCCCTCCGCCGCACGCGTGAAGAGCGTGGTGCCGAGCGCAGCTTCCAGCGCATCGATCCGCCTTCCTACGGTCGTGTACTCGCAGCCGAGCTCACGCGCTGCAGCCGAGAGCGAGCCACGCCGATACGCGGCGAGGAAGTAGCGTAGATCGTCCCAGTCCATGGTCCCCCGGCATCATCGCATGGCGGGTATGCGCGATCACGGGGTTCCGGGCACCGCCGGCCAGGCGTAGAGACACTGCATGAGCACTCTGCACATCGAGCATCCCATCAGCGACTTCACCACGTGGAAGGCGGCCTTCGATCGAGCAGCGCCGCTGCGCGCCAAGGGACAGGTCCGCGCGTACGAGATCCATCAGCCGGCGGACGACGCTGCGTACGTCTTGGTCCGCCTCGAGTTCGACGACGAGAGCAGTGCACGCGCCTTCCTGACGACGCTCGAGCAGCTATGGAAGAAGCCCGAAGCGACGCCTGCGCTACGCGGCGTTCCGCGCGCGCGGATCCTCGAACGCCGCGAGCGCGCGTGAACCAGCACCTCGGATGGTGCGTGGTCGTGACAGCATCGGTTGGCCTCGTGCTCGGTGCATGCCAAAGCAACGCGAGGTCGAGCGACGGTCGGACGGCGGCGTCGGCCAACGCGCCGCTTCCAGCCGCAACCCCACCTCCCGGCGCGCTCCGAGCCTGTGCGCTCGTGACTGCGGCAGATGCCTCGCTTGCCCTGGGCGCGCCCGCCACGAACGACGACGCAAAAGCCACCGGCGCCAGCTCACGCTGTGCGTACAATGCAAGCTCGGGCGGCCTGATCGTCATCGTGTCGGACCAAGGCAAGCCTCCGTATGACAAGGGGCATGCTGCCGCCGCCACGAAGGCGCCTGGGTCGTTCACCGAGCTGACCGGCATTGGCGAGCGCGCCTTTGCTACCCATGGCGGTCCGGTCGCGTCCGTGATGTTCCAGAAGGGCGCGATCGTCGTGACGATCATCCTGACGGTGCAAGGCGCCGCCAGGCCCCCGCTCGACAAGGCCACCGCCCTTGCGAAAGAAGCTGCGGGCCGGTTGTCCGAGTGACGCGGGGTCGGCCTGAAGCGCGGTCACTGCGGTCTGTACTCGCTTCGGCCCGCCCGTAATCAGGTCCACGCGGGGGGTGAAGTGCTGCGTGGTTGAGGTCGCTTGCTGAGGCAGTGATCATGAAGCGAGAACTCTCTACCGCGCAGTGTTTGGTCGGCTTGGCTTGTGCTGCGCTGTCGCTCGCAGCTTCCTCCTTGCTTGCGTGCAGCTCATCGCGGGGGACTCCATCGGAGCGGGAATGCCGCCGAACTAAAACAGACCTCGCGACCTGGCTGCCTCAGAAGTAGTACGCGACGTGGGCTCCGCCGTAGCTGTCCTTGCGGAACGAGCTCTGTAGCTTTCCGGCTGGGCCGAGGAAGAGGTTCGCGTCCAGGCTCACCTTCCAGTTTTCTCCGAAGCGGTGACTTGCGTCGAGGCGTCCAAAGGTGGTGCCGTCGAGCACGTCGACGAGCGCGCCCGTGTTTATTTCGGTGCTGCCGGCGTCGTTTGCGATGACCTTGATCCCGCCGAAGGCGTCGTGTTTGAAGAGCGTGACGGGCGCGTCGATTGGACGC
>JANXLV010000251.1 GCA_025355005.1 Myxococcales bacterium
GTTGTCAAACCCCGGCGACGCCCCCGAGCAACTGCGTCTCGACGGCGGGGTTTGACAACGCGAGGACGCGTGCGCACCCCCAGGCATGTCAGGAGGACCCCATGAACGACCGCGAGCAAAAAGCCCCCACCGCCCAAAGAGAGGGGAGAGGCAGCAGGTCGAGGTGGAAGTCGAAGTCGAAGTCGAAGTCGAGGTCGAGGTCGAAGTCGAAGTCGATGTCGATGTCGATGTCGAAGTCGAAGTCGAAGTCGAAGTCGATGTCGATGTCGAAGACGCTACGGCACTGACTTCCACATTGCGTCGCCGGTGATCTCTTGAGTCAACCACGTCGACAGCTGCACGCCTCCGGTGAACGTCGTCGCTGGCGCTCCCAGCATCGTGTGACTTCCGCCGGTCACCACGAACGACTTGAAGTTCGGCTGCGGTCCGATCACTTCCGACGTCAGCGATGCGAGGCTCGCCTCGAACGTGGTGCCCGTGATGCCGAGGAAGCTCGAGATGACTCCGTCCTGCGTGTACGAGAGGAGCGACATGCGATCGTTCGGGTACTTCGCCGCGAGCGCGGGGATGATCTTGGAGAGGTCGTCCTTGCAGGTCGCTCCACAGATCGGCGTGAGGAGCGGGCCAAGGTTCCAGCTCTGGAACCAGACGTTGCGGAGCGCATCCGGTATGCCCGAGCCCTCGAACGGAGGGAGCGAGTCATCGACCATGAGCATCGGCGTGGTCGGCCAGTACCTGCGGAACGAATCGTAGTTGAAGAGCGCCCCGCCGCCGCCCGCGGACGAGCCCGTGACTGCGATCTGTCCGGCCTTCGCGAACGTGGGCGAGAGTCGCGCGAGGTACTCCATGATGTTTGCATGGCCCTTGTGGTGCATCGTCTTCGTGCCCGCTTCGGCGGTGTACGTGGTCACGGCGTCGCCTGCGTGTACGTCGCCGGTGCAGTACGGGACGAGCACCATGCTCCAGCCGTTGAAGGGATTCGCGGCGCCGCCGTTCTCCAGCACCGTGCCGACGAAGCCGCCGGCAGACGCGGACGTGAACTGCGCCGCGCCGTAGGGACCGTGCGTGGACGTGTTGAGCACCGCGCACGTCTGGTAGTCCCAGCACGCGCCGCCGCCGTTCATGAACACCAACACCTTGTCGCTCTTCGACGACAGGTAGACGCCGATGCCCGTGGGCGTGCCGTCATCGCAGACCGCGCCCGGAAAATCGACCCACGTCCACACGTCCTTTGGTGCCGTGATGGGCGCGCCGATCGGGAGCCCCGCATCGGTGCCCTTCGGCCCATCCGCGTTGCCGCCGTCAGATGCGCCGCCCTCGGCGTTGCCACCTTCCGCGAGCGCGCCACCGTCGCCTGCGGTGTTGCCAGTTCCGGAGCTTCCGCACGCAGCGGCGAGTGCAGAGGCGAAGAACGAGACGAACGAGCCTGCAAGAAGATCACGGCGCTTCACGAAACGCATCGTAGCACTCACCCCTTGAGGATGCGCGCGACGGCTTGCATCGCAGGGATGCCGGTCACGCCGCCGCCGCCGTGCGTCGCGCTCGACGCCTGGTAGAGCCCGCGTATGGGCGTCGTGAAGTCCGCGTAGCCCGGCGCGGGCCGCATGTGGAAGAGCTGATTCACGGACAGCTCGCCGTGAAAGATGTTGCCGCCGATGAGCCCGTACTTCGTCTCCATCTCGTGCGGGCCGATGATCTGCCGGTGGAGGATGCTGTTCGTGAAGCCGGGCGCGACGTCCTCGATGCGGGAGATCAGGCGGTCCGCATACGCGGAGAGCTCTGCTTCGTGCGGCGCCTTCGCGAACGTGTGGGGTACCCACTGCGTGAAGCACGACATCACGTGCTTGCCCTCGGGCGCGAGCGTCCTGTCGAAGACGCTCGGAATGCAGATGTCCGCGAACGGCAGGCGCGAGGGCGCTCCACCGGCGGCGTCTTGGAAAGCGCGCTCGAGGTCGTCCACCGACTCCGCGAGCACGATGGTTCCTCCGTGAACCAGAGGGTCGAATCCGGGGCGCGAAGAGAACTCGGGGAGCCGATCGAGCGCAAGATTCACCTTCACGGTGCCGCTGCGCGTCTTCCAGCGCTCGATCGCGGTGACGAGCTCTTCCGGGAGCTCCTTGCGATCGAGGTGCTGCAGGAACGTCACCTTCGGATGCGTGGTCGCGACGACGATGTCGGCGAAGAGCTCCTCGCCATCTGCGAGGACGACGCCCGTGGTGCGTCCGCCCGCGGTGGTGATCCTGGCGACCTCCGCCTCGGTGCGGACGGTCGCGCCGAACGCGAGCGCGGATTTGCGCATCGCGTCCGTGACTCCGCCCATTCCGCCCTCGGGAAATCCCCACGAGCCGAGCTGCCCGTCTCCCACGTCGCCGATGCGATGATGCGCCATCACGTACGCGCTGCCGGGGGAGCGCGGGCCAGACCACGCGCCGATGACGCCGCTCACGGACTGCACGCCCTTCAGCGCGTCGGACTCGAACCAGTCATCGAGCAGGTCACCGACGCTCGTGGTCATGAGGCGCGTGAGGTCCGCCACCGTGTCCGCGCCCATGTCGCGCAGCTTCCACGCGAGGCCTGCCTGCTCGAGGAGCGCGCGCGCGCCGAGATCACCGAGACGCGGCGGCACGCGGGTGAGCAACGGCCCGAGGAATCCAGCGAGCGTCGTGAGCCACGCGTCGAAGCGAGGGAACGCCTCTGCGTCCCTCGTCGAGTGCTTCGCGATCTCCGCGTGACGCTTGTCGGCGTCAGGGTGCATGAGCAGCGACCCACCGTCACGGTGCGGCGCGAAGTAGCCGTGCTGGGGATAGACCTTGTAGCCGAAGCGTGGGAGCTCGAGCTCCGTCAGCACCGTCTTCGGCATGAGGCTCACCACGTACGAGAGCGCCGTCATCTTGAATGACGGACCCCACGGCGTCTCCGTGATCGCGGCGCCACCGACCGTCTCGCGGCGCTCGAGCACGACCACGCGCCGTCCGCGCTTCGCGAGCATCGCTGCAGCGACGAGCCCGTTGTGCCCACCGCCGATGACGATGACGTCCCAACGGTTGACGGAGATCATCCCGAGCGTGTTAGCAGCCCGTCGGCTTCTTCACGCATTTCTTCGTGCTGAGATCGCACCAGTATGCGCCGTCGCACCCGTTCGCGTTGCAGGCCGGCTTGGAGCCTCCGCAGTATTGCGTGTCGACACACTTTGCGGAGGTGTTGGGGTCCGCGTAACCGGCGCAAGTGCCACCGCCACCGCCGCCGCTGTCCATGCCACCGCCACCACCGCCGCCGCTGTCGCCACCGCCTCCGGCCTCGTTGCCCGCCGCAGACTGGGCGCCGGTGTTGCCGCCGTCGCTCCCAGGCTCTGGATTGGTTCCGTCAGTCGACGTAGCGTGCGGATCGGAGCCCGGGTCTCCGCTCTGGGAGTCCGTTCCCGTCGCGCACGCGATGCCCGCAATCCCAAGAACCACCGCAACCAAGGTGACTCGCAACATTGCGACCGTACCTAGCGCGACTTCCAGAGCTGTCGAGCGAACGTATCGAAATGTTACAGAATGCGGGCAAATCGGTCCGGATCAGCGCGCGGCGAAGACCTTCTCGACGGCGGTCGCGACCTGCTGCGTGCCGGTGGCGCTTCGCAACGCGGAGTGCTGCTCGATGTGGATGAAGCGGCTGTAGTCGCTGCCCATCGCGGTGCACGCATCGGCGGAGCCGGCCGTCTCGCGACCCTCGACGTTGTCGAGCGCGCAGAGATCGCACTTCGTCGTGGGGTAACCCGAGCCGCACTTGCCGACGGTGTGCCCCTGCGTTGCGAGCTCGCTGGCCATCTTGGCGGCGAAGCCGGTCGCGGTGTACGTACCGGACCCGTCGGCGACGAGCGCCTCGGGGCAGGACGTCGCATCGTTTCCGTGCAGCTGGAGGAACGGCGCGGTGGTCTGATCCGAGAGGAGATCGTGCATGCCCCAGAACGCGGTCTTCGTGGAGTGCGCCGCGTCGGACTCGCGGAAGGGCGCGGACTTGCCGCACGCATCCGTCGTGCCGTCGCAGCCGGACACGCCCGTGTTCGCGCAACGGTGGGTGCCGGCGAGCAGAAACCACTCGGAGCGTGTCGTCGACCACACGGCGGGCGCCTGTGTCTCGGTGTTCGTGTCGGAGATCGGGTGCGGCGCCTCGACGATGAGATCGCGCGTGCCCTTGCCCTGCTTGCGCGCGGCGAACGTTCCCCAGAAGAGCTTGGGTGCGGGCTTCCCCGTCGCGTCCATCTCTGCGACCACGCGGACCTCGTCGCCGTGATCGGTGAGCGAGAACACGTGGTACGAGGCGGGCAGCGGGCACTTCTCCGAGCCGTCGAACACGAGCGCCGTCATGACCTGCGTAACGAACGAGTCGCGATCGGCGGCAGTGGGGACCTTGAACGAGTTCGAGCTCGGGCCAGCGGCGGTCCCGATGTCGTTCGCGATGTTCGCGATCGCATCGGTGAAGCCCACGCTGAGCGCAGGTGCTGGGCAAGCCGCAGGCGGCGGGGACGGGGTGCCAGGATCGGTGCCCGCGCCTGTGCCTGTGCCGGGGTCCTTGCCGTTGTTGTTGCCAGGGCCGTTGTTGCCCGAGCCCTGCGACGAGCCACCCCTCGCACCGAGCGGCGCGCCGCTCGAGGTGTCGGCGCCGCTGCATGCGACCTGGAGGACGGCGACAATCGAGATGGCGGAGAGCGTGGCGGCGAGGGGAAGCGAGCGCATGCCGTCTGTTCAGCATGCGGCGGGCCAATCCCGGATTGTGTCAAAAGCTCTGTCGTGAGACCAAAAACAGTCACTTATTCAACATGTAACCTGATGTAGGGACCGCTCATGCCGAAGCTCGGTCTTGGATCATCGATCCTCCGTCACCGCGATGCGACACCGTTGCGGCTGGGCTTTGCGGGGGTGGTCCGACGACGCGGTCCGAGGTCAGAGGACAGCGGTCCGAGCTCAGCGACGACCGCGCGGACCGAAGTGACGGGGCCTGCGACGAGCGTCCTCCGCGGGACGGGGCGTAGCGGCGGTCTCCGCGCCTGCCGTGTTGCCGCCCTGCGGAGCGCCGTTCTGCGGAGCGCCGTTCTGCGAAGCACCGTTCTGCGGAGCGCGGTGCTGTGAACCGCCTTGATGCGCGCGCGGCGCGTGGGAGCGTGAAGCGTTCGGAGCATGCCCGCGGTGCCCTTGGTGCGCGTGCGGCGCCTGGGCGCGTGGCGCGTGTGGCTGGGCGTGTGGCTGGGCGGGGCGGGGTGCGTCGCCAATGACCGGCAGGCGCTTCTTGATCAACTTCTCGATGTCGGCGAGGAGCGGACGCTCTTCCCGATCGCAGAACGACACCGCGCGACCGATCGCGCCTGCGCGGCCCGTACGACCGATGCGATGGACGTAGCTCTCCGGGACGTTCGGCAGATCGAAGTTCACGACGAGCGAGATGTCGTCCACGTCGATGCCGCGCGCGGCGAGATCCGTGGCGACGAGGATGCGCGTCTGTCCGGTCCGGAAACCAAGGAGCGCCCGCTCGCGTGCGTTCTGCGCCTTGTTGCCGTGAATCGCGACGGCGGGAAATCCGCCCGCGTCGAGCTGCTTCACGAGCCTGTCGGCGCCGTGCTTCGTTCGTGTGAACACCAGCGCGCGCGTCACCTTCTCGTCCTTGAGGAGCGACTCCAGCGCGTAACGCTTCTCTGTCTTCTCGACGAAGATGACGGCCTGCTCGACGCCTTCGGCGGTGGTGATCTCCGGCTTGATGTCCACGCGGGTAACGGGCGTGCGCAGCATGCCGCGCGCGAGTGTCTCCACCGCGGGCGCCATGGTCGCGGAGAAGAAGAGCGTCTGTCGTGCGACGGGGAGCCGAGCGACGACCTTCTTCACGTCGTGGATGAACCCCATGTCGAGCATGCGGTCCGCCTCGTCCAGGACGAAGTGCGTGATGCCGGAGAGGTCCACGATGCGCTGGTGAATGAGATCGAGCAGGCGGCCGGGCGTGGCGACCAGGAGATCGGGCATGCGACGGAGCGCGACCTCGTTCTTGTGCTGGCTGACGCCTCCGTAGATGACCGCGTGGCGCACGCGCACGTACTTGCCGTAGGCCTCGATGCGCTCGTCGATCTGGGCGGCGAGCTCGCGCGTGGGCGTGAGCACCAGTCCCCGGATCTTGTTGCCGGGCTTCTCCGACAGGTGCGCGAGCATGGGCAGCACGAAGCCGGCGGTCTTGCCGGTGCCCGTCTGCGCACACGCAAGCACGTCGTGTCCCTGGAGGGCCGGGGGGATGACCGCGAATTGAACGGGGGAGGGGGTCTCGTATTTTTCGTCGAGGACTGCGCGGACCAGCGCTTCGGAAAGTCCTAGCGCCGAGAACGGCGAGCGCGAGATCGCGTCGGCGACGTCGGGCGGGAGGCGATGTGCATGCACGTGAGGTGACTTCTCTCTATGGGGTGGGGCGCTCGATTTGCGCACCGCCCGGCTCTTAGACCACGCGGCTCGTACCGCGTCTGGCCTGCACACGCAAGCGGTTCCCCCAAAGAGAGAGCGCTGCCCGCGCTCCGTTTTGCTATCATCCAGCCATGAATTTCCCCGTCGCAAAGGCTCTGCTGCTCTCCGTCTGCGTCGCCGTGTCTGTCGCGTGTGGCGGGTGTGGCGGCGGTGCAGGCGCCGAGAACGCCTCTCCGAAGAGCGCAAAGGCGGATGCTCCGGTCGCCGACAAGGCGGCCGACGTGAAGAAGCCAGGTGAGGCCGCGGTCGGCGACAAGACCTCGTGCCCGATCTCCAAGGAGGTCTTCACGGTCACCGCGACCTCGCCGAAGCTCGAGTACAAGGGCAAGACGTATTACTTCTGCTGCGGCGGCTGCGACACGAAGTTCAAGGAGAACCCCGAGAAGTACCTCGCGCCTGCTGCCTCACCGGGGACGTGAGCGTCTTCGCGCGCTCTGATTTCAGCGCTGCGCGAAACGAACACCTCGTGCGCTGCGCGGAAGGGAATCGTGGAAGCACCTTCATGAACTGGCTCGGCGAGTCGACGTGACGGAACGGGCACCGGGACCCCGAACAGCGGCAGGGCGGCGATCGCGCGGTGGAGCGATCGCTCCATCGGTGGAGTACGATCGGAGCCATGTCGTTCTCGAGGGTCCGTTCCCGGTGGTGCTGGCGAGTACTCGTCCCCGTCCTTGGATGCGCCGCGTTTCAGGGAGGTGGCTGCGCTTCATCGATCGACGCCAAGCCGCTGCGCTGCAGTCCGCCATGCGCACAGGGCGAAAACTGCTGCAACGCACAGGTCGTTACGAGCCGCGACGGGGGAATCCCGCCGGTCCCCGACGGTGGGCACCTTCCCGGAGAGACGTTCGCCGCTTGCATCCATGCGACCGCCAACGGTGAGATCGCCATCGCGAACGGCCAGTACGTCACGTGTGCCTACAATCCCCTTTAGCCGATCGATGGGGGTGGCATCGT
>JANXLV010000266.1 GCA_025355005.1 Myxococcales bacterium
GGCTTCGTGAGCATCTTCCAGCGCCTGCCGCTCGCCAACCTCTTCAACGACGGCCGGACCTTCTCGCTTCGGCCGGCCATCGTCTACGACACGCGCGACAACCGGCTCTTCCCGAGCTCCGGCGTCTTCCTCCAGGCGTCGACGGAGCTTGCCAGCTCGATCCTCGGCAGCGAGATCGAGTTCTTGCGGCACCGGTTCACCGGACGCTTCTACTATCCGCTCGGTGGCAACACCGGCCAGCCCGGCTCCGGGTTCGTCCTCAAACTGAACACCGAGTTCGGAATGATCACGAGCCCGCACCCCGAGGGCGTGCCGATCTTCGCGCGCTTCTTCCTGGGCGGCATCCTCGACGTCCGCGGCTACCGCTTGCGAACCGTCGGTCCGCGACTGCCGCTCAACTCGTCGCTCGACGTCAACGCGCCGCCCATCGCGAACGGCGCGAACATCGGCGGTAACTTGCAGGGGTACTCCAACCTCGAGTTCGAGTTCCCCATCATCGACAAGGTCGGCATCCGCGGCGTCGTCTTCTACGACATGGGCAACGCGTGGAACACCGAGGACCAGTTCTGCAAGACCACCCCCGCGCCGCAGTTCGCGAAGGTCGTGCGCCCCTGCTTCGACGTGTCGAGCCTCACGTACCTGCGCACCAGCACCGGCTTCGGCATCCGCTGGTTCTCGCCGCTCGGTCCGCTGCGCTTCGAGTGGGGCTTCCCGCTCGCGCCGCTCCCCTACGAGGAGAGCTACGTGTTCGAGTTCACCATCGGCAACTTCTTCTGAGGTCTGCCTCGTGATCTCTCCCCGGCCCCCGTCGATGCGAGGTTCGGGATCGCTCGCGCTGCTCGTGCTCGTCGTGCTCTCTTCCGCGTGTACACGCTCCACTGCAACGCAGGAGCCTTCGCTCACGCCGGTGGCATCAGCGGCGGTGGACGCAGCCGCTCCGACGTTCGTCGCCTGGACCGATGAACTCGCAAGCACCGAGCTCGTGAAGGACTGTCACGCGAAGGCGCCGCCGCACGAGCCCGTTTCGCGGGGAGAACACGATCCGCTCCTCTGTCAGGTCCCGTTTCGGCAGTCGTGCTTCGAAAACCCGTGCCGCGTGAAGACCGACGAGTGCAACCGCGCGTGTGGGACCACGTGCCGTTCCTGCGACGATGCCTGCGTGAACACGTGCGATAACTGCAAGAGCGGCTGCAAGGACCAAGCATGTCGCGTCGAGTGCGCGAAGAAGACGGGCGTCTGCAAGCAAGCCTGCCTGACCGCGATCGATCGCTGCGGCTCCGCGGACTGCGCGGAGGTCGCGCGCGCCTGCTACGACGAGGTGAAGCGGACGTGGAAATCGCACGGCTGCTCCTGCAAGAAGATCCTGCCGTGCATGGACGCGTGCGTCGGGGACGCCGGAAAATGCATCAGGGACGCCGCATGCTTGGACAAGTGCGGGACCGCGTGCGCGACCAAATTTCCCGGCTGCGACATCCGCTACTGCACCGAGGGCATGGAGCCGAAGAGCGATTGATGCGCGCGCGCCGGCTCCTCCATCCCGCGCCGGTCGTCGCGGCTCTCGCTTGCGCCGTGACGGCGTGCGCGCAGCCTGCGCCCGAGCGCGCACATGCAGCCGCAGAAGCCCGCGGTCCTTCGCTGGACCTCGTCGCGCTGCCCGCAGGCGACTTCACGCAGGGCCGCGACGACGGCACACGCAACGACGAGCGTCCCGCGCACGTGGTCCATGTCGGAGCGTTCTCGATCGAGCGCACGCTGGTCACGCGCGAGGCCTTCGCGCGCTTCGTGCAGGAGACGGGTTACGTGACCACGGCGGACCAGATTGGCTTCGGCATGGCGTCGCGGGAAGGCATGGACGACTGGGCGTGGGAGCGCGTGCCGCACGCGTCGTTCCGCGCGCCGTTCATCGCGGACACGTCGGGCTCCGAGGCATTCCTCGCGCCGTCCGCGCCGGTCGTCATGGTGAGCCACGACGATGCAGTTGCATACTGCACGCATCTGGGAATGCGACTGCCCACCGAGAGCGAGTGGGAGTACGCGATGCGCGCGGGGTCCACCAGCACGCGCTACCCGTGGGGGCCGTCCCCGCTCCGCGACGGCAAGCTCGGGCTCAACTACTGGCAGGGCGAGTCGCATCACAAGAACGATCTGGAGGACGGCTTCGTGTACGTCTCGCCCGTTCGCGCCTTCCCGCCCAACGCGTGGGGCATTCACGACCCCGTCGGCAATGTGTGGCAATGGACCGCGGACGCGTACCATCCGCTCGCGTACTCGAAGGCAGCAGCGGGAGCGAATGACCAACGCGCAGAAGGAGCTCCGCAGCGTGGACAGCGCGTCCTCCGCGGCGGCTCGTGGTGGTGCGGCGCCTGCACGTGCGAGGGCAACGGCCTCTTCTACCGCGGCCACGCCGACCCCAGGGCCGTCTTCAACAACAACGGCTTCCGCTGCGCAAAGTAGGCACGGTGAGGAGCTCCCTGTCAGCGCTTGCACGCCAGCATGATCGCGGCTCGGTCTTCGACGTCGCTTGGCAGATCCGAAAGCGTGCAGCCTTGCGTGCATGTTGCAAGTAATCGCAGGGGACGCTCGCAGCGCACGAGGACGCCGCGGTGGCACACGATCCCGAGCTCCTCGTCGCACGGAACGCCTTCCGGAATCGCGCCGCCCAGCACAGCTGCGGGTGGGCCCGCGCAGAGCTGCATGGGTCCAGCGTCTGCCGTGAAGGCGACCTCGAGATCGTCCTTCGCGCAGCCCTGCGGGCACTCGCCGACGGGCGTCCATGGGCACGCGCATCGCTCCGTGGGGCCGCCGCGCGACTCTGGCACGAAGCCGCCGAGCGAGCGCGAGAGCGTGCCGTGCTGACAGCGCAAGAGATCTGGTGCGCAGTCCTGACCGCGCACCATTGGCGTCTGCGCGCTCGTGCTGGGCACCGCGCCGTGGTCAGCCGCAGCCTTCATGAGGCAGCCGCGCTCGCACGCGGGGAGCACCGCGACGAGGGCCACGGCGCACGCGGAACGTCGGACAAGTCGCGCGCCTCCTGACCGGCGTGATGCGCGCATGATGAACTAGTTCTTCTTCGGCGCGATGTGGATCACCTGGGACATGTCGTGTCCGTCCAGGTACGTGAGCACCTTCAGTCCGTTGAGACTGAATGGCGGCAGCGTGAGATCGAGCTTCCGATACGAGCCCGGTCTGACGTCCGCACTTTGTGCGGAGAGCGTGTCCGTCTCCACGCCGTTGATCAGCAGCACGTGCTTGTACTTCGGGAGCTGCTTGAGGAATTTCTGCACGTCCGCCGTGGGCAGGTGCTGGAGCACATGCTTCGAGATGAGGAGATCCGCGGGCGGGAGATCGGTCTCCACGATGTTCGCCGCGAAGAACTGGATGTTCGGCTTCTCGAAGGTCTTCTTGTTTCTCTCAACCAGCGCTGCGACGATGTCGTAGCCCTTGTAGTCCACGCCGCTCCAGTCAATCGTCTGCGAGAACTCCCAGTCGCCGCAGCCTGCGTCGACGACGGAATGGATGTCGTTGTTCTTCATGAACGAGGCAAGGAAGGTTCGATAGAGGGCCGTTGACTCGAGCGTGGAGCCCGTACCCGACGTGCCCGCATCGCCGAGGTTCGTTCCCCAGACGGCGTCCTTGTAGACGCCCTCGAACGCCTCCTGCGTGGTCTTCTCGCGCCCGGATGGGAGAGGCGGGCCGCCCTTCACGACCGGCACGGGGATCTGCTGCGCCGGCGGCTGCAATGCGCCATGACCGAGCCAACCAATACCAGCGCCAAGCAGCACGCACGCCACCGCCACGATGCGTTTCTCCACGCCGCGAGACTACCTCAGGATCCCTTCCGGCGCCCCAGTAGCGAGCCCAAGGCCCGCTCGACGGCACGCGCGAGCTGGGGAGAGCGCGGCGCGCGCGCACGTCCGAGACGGAGCACGATGAGCAACGCGACGACGATCCCGACCCCATAGCCGCGTGGCCACGACGTCTCCGCGGTTACCCGGTGACGTCCCGCCGGCATGCGCACGAACAGAAATCCAGGCGCGAGCTTTCGCCACGGCGTCTCGACTCCGTCGATCTCCGTTCGCCACGTGGGATACGCGCTCGCCCTGATGATCACGTCCACGGCGGACGCGGAGCTCACGACGGCCTCGTACGCGCCGGGCTCGCGCGGCAGCTCTTCGACGGTGGCCTCGGAGGAGGTGCACGTGGGATCCGCGGCTCGGCGCTCGGTCGCTGGGCCGTCGGTCTCGCTCAGCTCTGTCGCTTGCAACAGGTATCGCCAGTCGCCTGCTGCATCGGCGTACAGTGCGTCGCGAAGAGCCTTGTCGCTCCCGGAGAGTACGCGATCGACACACGCCGTACCGACAACGCCGGTTCCTCCCTGACGCAGCGAGAGCGCAAGCCCGCCTTCTTCGCGGGCCCGCTTCCACCCGAGGTCCTCGCCTCGCGTATCGGCCGACGCATGGAGCAGGCCGCGCACGCCGAGCACCTCCGCGCGCTCCCGAGCACCAGGTTCCAGCGGGCGCAGCCGCGCAAACACCGCGGAGCTCACGCCCACATGCGAGCCCGCGCCCTCCGAGCGTGAGAGGGGCACCGCCGTCGGGACGGACACGCCGTATCCGATGCCGCACTCGTCCACTGCGGCGCCCACGTCGAGCTCGAGGCGGCCCGTCGTGAGCTCCGTGAGCCACGCGCTCGCGTGCGTCGACTGGGTCACGCCGTACCGCGCGAAGCACAACGTCCTTGCGCGGTCCTCGATTCCCATTCTTTGGTCCACGAACGCCGCGCGCGCGGGGAGCGCGAGCACGACGCCGACGAGACATGCGACCCACGAGACCGCTGCTCCAAGGACCTCCGCCTTCGGTGAAGGCGCACGACCGAGCGACGCGGAGATCTCCTCGACGGCGACCGAAACGCACGTGGCAGCGGCAAATGGCACGAGCGAGATCGCGCGAAGCGGCTGGAGAAACCCGAGCGCGAGAGCACCGACCGCGCCGAGCCGAGCGAGCTCACCGCCGAGGAGCGTGAGGACCGACACCGCGACGAGACCCCCGAGCACGAGCCGCGCTGGACGACGGCGGCAAGAAACGAGCAGCGAGAGCACCGCGAGCCAGGTCGCGATCGTCAGGATGGGGGTCCGCCGCGCGTGGTCCAGGAGCTCGCCATCCACCGCCCAGACGAGCACACGATCGGGCGGGTACCCCGTGACCTTCCATGCATCCATGGGCGGCCAACCGAACGGCACCTTCAACGTTCCCATGCCGCGCGCGAAGAACGCGAGACCCACCGCCGCGGAAGCACCCAGCGCCCGCAGGAGCCGCCGTCGCGGTTCAGGCATGAAAAGAACCAGCGGTGCCAGCGTCGCGAGCGTGGCAGCGCCGATCTGCGGATGCGCGGCGATCATCGCGGCGGCTGCCCACGGCGAAAGCCAGCGCGGGCTCCTCGGGCTGAGCGACGCGGCCACGATCGGGACGAGGGGCCACGCGATCGCCTGGGAAATAAGCCCGAGCCAGAGGCCGGCCTCCCAGCCACCCACGAACGCGCTGTGTGGAGAGAGCATCGCAACGACGAGCGCACCAGCGAGCGCGGCGTGCGCGCGCATCCCGACGAGGCGGGCCGCGAGCAGCGCTCCGAACGGTGCCGCGATCACTGCCAGGCAGAGGACTCCGTTCATCGCGGCAGCTGCCGACACGCCCGCGCGGATGAGCGCTGCGACCACCAACCATCCCGGCAGCGGATAATGGACGCCGACCGGGAAGCCACCATTGAACGTGTCGACCCAGCCGTGAGGTGCTCCGTATCGCGCGAGCGTCCCGGCGATCGCGGCGTGCGTGCCCGCGTCGCTCGTCATTGAGGCGTGGCTCGACACGAGCGTCGGAATGGCGCGCAGCAGCGGCGCGTGCGCGAGCAGAAGACACACTGAAGCTGCCAACCACGATCGAAGGCTACCGGCTCCGTCCCATGACGATGCGCGGAGCCCTCTACGCCCCGTGCCCAGCCATCCGGCGAGCACGAGGAGAAGGCTCACGCACAAGGTCAGCATGACGCGACCAGTCTAGTCGGTCTAGCTACGTTTGGTCAGCTCTCGACGAAGGGCTTCAGCTGCTTCGAACGCGACGGGTGACGCAGCTTGCGCA
>JANXLV010000273.1 GCA_025355005.1 Myxococcales bacterium
AGGTGACTTGAGTCATCACCGTCGTCCGCGACTGAGTCGGCCTACATGCCGTTGAGACTTCTGCCGCTCCCACTGGGCTGAGCGATGAACTGACAGACCATGTTGACGACGGTGCCACCGAGGGCGCCGCCCATCACAAGCCCCTTCTTCGGATGCTCGAACTTCGCGAACATGTAATAGAGCGAGTAGCAGGGGATGCAGAGGCACATGAAGCCTTGCCCGGTGCTGTTCTTGAACGCGTGGATGAGGACCACGATGTTGCACACCAGCGCGACCAGGCCGAAGATGCTGCCGATACCCATGAATGCCGATTGCATAAAAATCCCCTTATTCTGTCTTATACGTTTGCGAACACTGAGCCTGGGTACAACCAGATGACAAGCAGGCGGATCAGACCGAACGCGATGAACGAGCTGATAAACCCCCAGTAGACGAAGCCTGCTGCGCGCTGATGCAAAGAAAAGAACGTCGCGAGCTTGATGCGGCGCTTTTCTCCGATCGCGAGCGTGGACGCGCTGGCGAGCGCGATCAGGAAGACGAGCGGACCCATCTGGTGCATCCGCAGCGCGTCGTGAAAGTGACCGTGCGTGATGCACACGAAGCAGCGCGTGAGTCCGCAGCCCGGACACGGCAGGTCCGTCCAGCGCTTGAACCAGCAGAGCGAGAAGCCCAGGTCGCCGCCCTTCGGCAGCACGAGCGAGAGGCCGAGCGCGATCGCCGATGCCACGCTGGTGCGCTTCGAGAAGAGCGCGCGATAGACGGCGCCGCCGATCTCGAGGTCGGGCGCGAGCTTCGGCTTCGCGGGAGCATCCATATGCGAGGTGACCACGGTCATGAGGCGACTCCACGGTAGCAATTTCGGCACGGAGGGCCACCACGATTCGTGGGCGGTTTGCCGTTAGATGGGGCGCCGTGGCCACAGTGGGCGCGCCGTGGCCATGTGGGCGTATCGCGGCCACGTTCCGCGCAAAAAAAGGCCGCCGCCTACGAGCCGAGGACGCGCATCACGTTGCCTCTGAGCGCTTTTCCGACGGCCGAGGGCGCGATCTTGGCGTCGAGCATCGCGGTGGTGAGCTCCGGCAAGTGGCTCGGATCAGGCAACGCGTTGGTCGGTACGATGAAGCCGTCCCAGTCGCTGCCGAGCGCCACCGCGTCCTCGCCCACGACCGAGATGATGTGCTTCATGTGGCGGACCACGGGCTCGAGCCCATCGCCGCCGAGGTAGCGCGGACAGAAGATCACGCCGACGCAGCCGCCCTTGTCCGCGATCGCGCGCAGCTGCTCGTCGTCGATGTTGCGCCAGTGCTCGAACGCGCCGAGCACGCCGGTGTGACTGACGATCGGCGGCTTCTTCGCGAGCGCGCACGCGTCCATGTAGCCGCGCTTGTTGACGTGCGCGAGGTCCACGAGCACGCCGAGCTCCTCGCACTTCTCGACGACCGAGTGACCGAACGCCGTGAGGCCCTGGTCGTCCTGGCGCCCGCGGCCGTACGCCGGGAAGCCGGTTTCGTTCGAGGAAAAGTGGAGCAGGCCCAGGTAGCGAACGCCCCGATGCGCGAATCCCGTGAGCTTGCCGAGGTCGCCCTCGAGCGCATGCGCGCCCTCGATCCCGAGCAGCGCTGCGACCGCTCCGCGCTTCTCCGCGGCAATCACGTCCGCCGCGGTCTTGCACAGCGCGATCTCCGAAGGGCGGCGCGCGATGGTCTCCTCCATCGCATCGATCTGCTCGTCCACGGCGCGCGCGAGGCCACGCGCCCGCTTCGACAGAAACGGCAGCGACACCAGCCCGAAGAACTGCGCGCCCATGCCGCCCTCGCGCATGCGAGGCACGTCGACGTGACCGCCGAACGCCGCCTTCGGGAAGGGCGGGTTGTGGCGCTTCAGGAGATCGTACCCGAGCCACCGCGTCCACATCAGCGAGTCAGCGTGGAGGTCGATCGCCGGGTGCTCCGCGTGGAGAGCACGCGCTTCGTCGGACACGTGACCCATGGCCATCCAGCATAGCCGGCGGAATTCACAGGAAGGATAGAAGGACGGAGCGCCGACAAAAAGAATCTTGATATTTCCGATGCAGGAATTAAGCTCTCCGTGTGCTCAGGCTCCCAAACCGAGGACGTTACGCGTTGATAGCGCTGCTGGACGTGGTCCTCTTCGGCGACGACAAGCCGGCGCAGACGCGCGAGATCGCCCAGCGTCAGCGGATTCCTTTGCGCTTCCTGGAGCAGATCTTCCAGGATCTGAAGCGTGCCGGGCTTGTCCAAGGCAAGCGCGGACCGGGCGGCGGCTTCGTGCTGTCGCGACCTGCGATCGAGATCCGTGTGGGGGACGTGCTGCGCGCCGCGTGCGGGCCGGTCGAGATCGCGAAGGACGGCAAGGAGCGTGCGCGTAGGTCGGAGCTCGAACGCGTGGCTTACCGCGCGCTCCAGGACGTCGGCGTTCGCGTGGAGCAGTGCTTCGACGAGCTCACGCTCGAGGAGCTCTCGCAGCGCGGGCGCGACGCGGGCGTTGGAGCGGGTGGTCGCGATACCGTGAGGTACGCCATATGACGGCCGGTTTCTCCTCCGGATCGCCGCCGCGCCTCTACGAGGACGTCCTCGCGCTCATCGGTCAGACGCCGCTCATTCGCGTGCGCACGCTGGGCGAGCCCACGTGGCGCGCGAACATCTACGCGAAGATGGAGAACCTGAACCCCGGCGGCTCCGTGAAGGATCGCATCTGCCTCTCGATGATCGAGACCGCGGAGAAGGACGGACGGCTCTTGCCGGGGGGCACCGTCATCGAGCCCACGAGCGGCAACACGGGCATCGGCCTCGCGCTCGTGTGCGGAGCCAAGGGCTACAAATGCGTGCTCACCATGCCGGAGAGCATGAGCCTGGAACGCCGCCAGCTGCTCACGGCGCTGGGCGCGAAGGTCGTGCTCACGAGGGCAGAAGATCAGATGCAGGGCGCGATCGATCGGGCGAAGGAGCTCGCCGCCAGCACGGAGGGCTCCTTCCTGCCGGGCCAGTTCGACAACCAGGAGAACCCGCACGCGCACGCGCGCACCACCGCGGAGGAGATCATCGCGGCCATGGGTGACGACTCCATCGACGCGCTGGTCGTGGGCGTGGGCACCGGCGGCACCGTCAGCGGCGTGGGCCGCGTGCTGCGTGAGCGTCGCGCGACGAAGATCATCGGCGTGGAGCCGGACGCGTGCGCGACGATCTCGCGCGGTGAGCGTGGCCCGACGAAGATCCAGGGGCTCGCCGCGGGCTTCGTCCCGAAGAACTACGACGCATCCGTCGTGCACGAGATCCGCACCGTCGGTGATCGCGACGCGTGGCGCACGAAGCAGGATCTCGCGCGGCGCGAAGGGCTCCTCTGCGGCATCAGCGCGGGCGCGAACGTGTTCGTCGCGCTCCAGGTTGCAAAGGAGCTCGGCCCCGGCAAGAACGTGGTCACCGTCCTCTGCGACACGGGAGAGCGGTATTTCAGCCTCGCGGACTACTTCCCCGAGGATCCGTAGATGGAAAGGACAGAAGTCATGGCAACGAAGGTTCGAATCCCGGCATCGCTCCGCACCCTCACCGGCGGCAAGGACGAGGTCACCGCAGCGGGCGACACCGTCGGCGCGCTCATCGAGGATCTCGAGAAGAACCACCCCGGCATCAAGGATCGCCTGGTGGACGAGAAGGGCGTTCGCCGCTTCGTGAACCTCTACGTCGGCGAAGAGGACGTTCGCTTCCTCGATGGCCTGGGCACACCGCTCAAGGCAGGCGACGAGATCAGCATCGTTCCGGCGATCGCGGGCGGGTGAGAGCGACGCCTTGAAATCGCGCGCGCGCCGCATCGAATCGGTCCTGGATGCCGTGGGCAATACGCCCATGGTCCGCATCCCCGTGCCCAGCGCGCCCGACGTGACGGTGTACGCCAAGCTCGAGTCCGCGAACCCCGGAGGCAGCGTGAAGGATCGCGCGGCGCGCCGCATGATCCTCGATGCGCTCGCCGACGGTCGCCTCGGCCGCGGTCGGACCCTCATCGACTCCACCAGCGGAAACACCGGCGTCGCGTACTCCATGTTCGGCGCCGCGCTCGGCATCCCCGTGGAGCTCGTGATGCCGGAGAACGTGTCGCGCGCGCGGAAGGACATCGCGAAGGCGTTCGGTACGAAGATAATCTTTTCGGATCCGCTCGAGGGCTCCGACGGCGCCATCCGGGACGTCAGACTCATCGTCGACGCGAACAAGGACAAGTATTTCTACCCCGACCAGTACGCGAACCCATCGAACCCGCAGGCCCACTACGAGGGCACGGCGGTGGAGATCCTTCGCGACGTGGGTGACGTGCTCACGCATTTCGTGGCGGGTGTGGGCACCAGCGGAACGATGATGGGGACCGCCCGCCGCCTGCACGAGCACACGCGCAAGATCACGTGCGTCGCAGTGCAGCCAGACTCGTCCATGCACGGGCTCGAGGGCCTGAAGCACATGGAGTCCAGCCTGGTGCCGCAGATCTACGACCCAAAGGTCCCCGACGAGACCATGTTCATTCGCACCGAGGACGGCTGGGATATGGCGGACGCGCTCGCCCTCCGCGGGCTGCATGTCGGGCATTCGTCCGGTGCGAACATCTTCGCCGCCATGAAGGTCGCGGAGCGGCTCGCATCGGAGGGCAAGCCAGGTTGTATCGTGTGCATCGTGGCCGATCGCGGTGACCGCTATTTTGCGCCCATGAAGTGGGACAAATCGTACGTGTGGTGAGCGCCATGACCGACAACCAGAAGAGCGACGACGAGAGCGACAAGAAGAAGCCGGCGTGGGTCACGGGAGACCTCCGCATCCCACGCGCGTTGCTCGCACGCGTGGAGGACGAGGCGAAGGCCGCGTACGGTCGCGACGAGGAGGCGTGCGGTGCGCTCGTGGGGCCGAGCGCGGAGCCGCGGTTCCTCTCGGAGATCATCCCGATGGAGAACCGCGCGAACAAGCTCCACAAGCTGGACCCGGAGACGTATCCGCGCACCGGGCGCATGTACTTCGACCTGGACCCGCTCAAGTTCGAGCGACGCGTCCGCGAGGGCAACACGAACGGCCTGCCCGTGAAGGTGCTCTATCACTCGCACCTCGACGTGGGCTCCTACTTCTCCGAGACCGACGCGGCTGCGGCGAAGATGGGCGGCGACACGCCTGCGTACGACCTCGCCTACCTGGTGACGAGCATTCGCGCCGGCGTGGTGGACGATCACAAGCTCTTCATCTGGGATGAAGCGAAGCGGGGCTTCGTGGAGTCGCCGCTCGTCATTCTCGATTGACGCGGATTGACGCCGACTGACGCGCCGATTGACGCCGATTGACGCGAAATAGGCGCGTTTTTGCGAAAAACTTCGTAGAGTCGTTGAATGGCCCGGACCACCCGAGAGACGCGCAAGACGTTTGTCCGCGCCTGCATGTGCGTCGCGGTGACGTCGTGGGTGCCGGCCGCTCGCGCGGACATCCACGATCTCGCGGGTCGCGTCGAGGCGGAGTGGAAGGGCGCACAGGCCCGCGTGCAGTCGCTGCCGCCGCGTTTCTTGTTCGACGACGAGAGCGTGAAGCTGCGCCTCCCGGACCAGGCCGGTGCTGCGTGCGTGACCATAGGCATCATCGGTGCGCGCGGGATGAGCTTCCACGTGAAGGCGCTGGGCGGTGAGCAGGACCCCGGCGATGACGGAACCGATGCGCGGGCGTCGAGCGTCGCCGGCGTGCTCACGCTCTCCCGCTGCGGCAAGGCTACGACGCGAATTCTGCTCACCAACGACGCGGGCAGGGGCACCGTCGAGATCGTGGTCGGCTTCGGACCGGCTTCACCACCGGCGCTCCAGAGCGTGCTTCTCGAGCGGACCGGCGGTTCTGCGGTCTCGCTGCCCGACACCGGGCCCGCACCTCCGCTGCCCGCCGCCGAGGAGCGCGCACGAAGGGCTGACGCGCGCGCCACCGCGGAGAGCGCCGACATCCTGGACCATCAGCAAGGGGACGCGGAGGCGGACGGCACCGGTTCTATCGACGTGTCACTCACGCCGGCTTGCCACGCATTCGACGTCTTCGCCGAGACCGGGAAGCGCACGCGCAGGCTCGATCTCGACGCCGAGGTCCGCGAGGAAGACGGCACCGTCCTGGCGCGCGATCGGAGCGAGGCCGCTGACGCACACCTCTTCGTCTGCGTGGGCGAGAACACCAAGGGCCAGGTGCAGTACGTCGGTGCTACTCCGCGCGGGAAGGTCACCGTGTCGCATGCGGTGTGGCCGCTCGCCACTTCGCTTCCGATGGCCTGGGGCGCAAAGTCGAGGGCACGCATGGCCTCGGCGCTGCGCACGCGCCACTTGCCAGCGCCCAACGAACGCGCGGTCTACCTTGCACAAGGCGCGTCCGGTGAGACCGCGCTCACCGTCCCCGTGCTGCCGGCATCTTGCTACGTGGCGGTGGCTGCGGTGACGAACGGTCATCCGCGCGGCCTGGGACTGCGCGCGACCGTGGGCCGCGCCGAGTCGAGCGACGAGCGCGCGCCCGGAGACGAGAGCGGCGCCGTCGCATTCTGCACGACCACCGAGCGCACCGTCCGTATCGGTATCGATGCACGCGGCGCCGGTGTGATGTGGGGGCTCGCGCTCTTTCGCGTGCTCGTGAGAAGGAGCGTTCCTTGAACCTGCGGCGCCTGTTCGGAATCGTCGGGATCGCCGGGATAACCATATCCCCCGTGGCATGTGTCCCGCGCGAGGCGTCGTCGCCCCCCAAGGCCACTGCGCCTGTGGTGAGCCAGGGTTCTCCCGACGCGGCGAAGTGGCTCGGCGATCTGCCGGCCCGCGCACGAGCGCTTGGCGCTGGACCGCTCGCGGTCGTCGCTGGTGGGCAGGTCGAGGAAGGCGGACGCATGGGCGCATTCGTCGACGCCGACCCGGACTCCTGCGTGCTCTTCTACGCGCGCGCATCCGCGTCCGTGGACGATCTGGACGCGGCTGCGTTCTCCGACGACGGAAATCCGATCGCCGTGGACGAAGGCCCGGACCCGCGACCCACGCTGCTCCTCTGCCCGCCGCATCCGCGACGCCTCTACCTGTCCATCCACGTGGCGCAAGGCGAGGGGTTTGCTGCGCTCGGCGCACAGATCGTCCCGAAGGAGCGCGCGGCGTTCGTGGCACGAGGAACAGGCGCGCGCGGCGTGCTCGGTGGAGCACCGCGGCGGCCCGAGGCATGGCCGGGTCTGGACGATCGCGTGCGGGCGCATCGCGCCCTCGTGTCCAACGCGTTCGAGGAGGTGCGCCGCGTGGCCGTTCCCCTGGACGCGAACGCACCCTCACGCGTCGCGCTCCCGGAGGAGTCCGACGGCTGCGTCGATGCGCTCGTCGTTCCCGACGACGACGTCGCGCTCGTGGACGTGGAGGCCATGGATGACGCTGGTCGCATCGTCGCGCGCGCGCCAGAGTCCACGGAGAGCCAGCGCTCACTGACGGTGTGCTCGCCGTTCGCGCTGCCGCTGTCGTTGTCGCTGCGCCCGCACGTAGGGCGTGGGCTCGCCGCGGTGGTGCTCTTTCGCGCCAAGGGTGAGGTCGTCAAGGGCGAGCCGCTCTGGCAGAAGAACAACATCAGCGTCGACAAGGCGAAGTCCCAGAAGAACGAGCTCCTGAAGCGTGCAGGATACACGCCTGCGCCCAAGGAGCTCGCTGGCGTGCTCAGGACGGGCCAGCGTGCGCGCGTGCCGCTCGCTCTGGCAGAGGCGGGCTGCTCCCGCATCGACGTCGTCTTCGGCGCGCCGCTCTCGCTCGTGGACGCCACGCTCACAGACGCGCAGGGCGCGGTTCTGGGTCAGGCTGGCGGTTCGGAAGGCGTGACCACGTTCACGTGCGGCAACAAGAACGCGGATCTCTGGCTCGAGGCGCGTGGTACCGGAGGCCCGTACATCGTGCTGGTGCGGAAGGAGAGGACGGACGCCGCGGAGCTCTCGCAGGAGCCAGTGGCTGCCGCGCGCGCGCTTGGACGCATGGCGCACGGCCTGGAGGCGAACGCGTCCCAGCTCCAGGTGCGGGCGCTGCCGCTCGCCGCCGCCAAGGTGAGCCGGTTCGAGCTGCCGCTGAACCCGGGCGAGTGCGCGCGCGTCGCGGCGGGCATTCACGGCGACGCGTTCGGCGTGGAGCTCCACCTGACGGACGCGCAGGACGGGACCGAGCTCGATCGCTCCGAGGGCGAAGCAAGCGCGGTCGTCGTGGGGTGCGCGGAGAAGCGCCGCACGCTCTCGTTCGAGGCGACGGTGGCCGTGGGCAAGGCAAACGCCGTCGTGATGACGCAGACATTCGCCAGGTAGGGTTCGCCAGGTACTGTCCGCCAGGTAAGGTTCGCCAGGTAAGGTTCGCCAGGTACTGTCCGCCAGCGAACTTACTTGATGAGCGCGAGGGCCTGATCGGCGCGCGCGATGTCGACGTCGCCGATGCACACGCCAGGACCGCGCGTGGCCTCGAATGCAACGCGACAACGCTTGCGCTGGCCGGGCACCAGCGTGCCGAGCACGTACTCGAGCCCGATGCCCGCAAGGACGATCAGGAGGCCGGTGCCCAGCAACGAGGGCGACGCTGAGCGCGCGCCATCCACGAAGAGCGACACGCCAAAGAAGCTTCCCAGCGCGAGCGCCACGAGGCCCGTGTAGAACGAGAGGCGAGGGTAACGGACCTCGCGCACGGCGCGCTTCAGGGTCTTCTGCGTGATCACGTACTCACGCTCGCGAAGCGTGCGGCCGAGGAGCTCGGTCTTTTCAGTGATGCGGATGATGCCGCCGGAGAACGTCGCCTCGGCGGGCCGCTTGTAGGCCAGCGCGAGCTTCGCAAAGCCGCGCGCGACCTGCATCAGGAGGAGGATCCCCGTGAGCGCGAGGATGGTGGTCACGACGGGGCCACGCGGCGCCGCGGTGATCTCGCCCTCGAGACGGGCGGTCTCCGTGCGGGGCTCCTCCTTCATGAGGATCGCTCTCAGCCCGGGATGTGTGCACTGTGCACGCAACTTGTCGAGCAGGGCGCGCGCGCTCTCGTGCGTCGACGCGACGAGCGTGACGATGGCGGCGAGCGGCTCCGCCAGGCCATCCTGAGGCCGCGAGAGAGCGCGCTCTGCCCGGGAATGCACCGCAGTGAGGAACTCGCCAGTGCCGTCACCAAGCGCGCGGTCCACCAGCGCCGTGGCGTCGAACGCGGTGTGGGCGGCGAGCCAAAGCATGTCGCTCGCCGCGCGATCTTCTTCTGCCGCGGACGAGAGCTTCGACTCTGCGAGCACGTGCGCGTACAGCGCGCAGGCGAGCGCTCGCTCGCTCTGGTCTTCCGGGCCGCGCTCGAGGACGAGGAGGGCGTTGCCGAAGTCAGTCTTTGCGTCGTCTGGCTCGAGCTTCGCTTCGGCAGCGAGCTCCTTCGTCTTCTCGGGGTTGGGCACGTCGATCCTGCGAGCCTCCGCCGCGCCGCCCACGATCGCCCGGGCGACCCCGACCAGCGCCGACAGCTTGTCGAGACCAGCGAGCGCATCGAACGCCGCGCGGGCCTTTTCGTGCGCCTTTTCGGTGGTCGGGAAGCTCGAGGATTCTGCCATGGACGGGTCTCCGAATACCTGAACGCCCGAGAAAGCGAAAGTCATTCGTGCGCACACAAACTTGGCCCCCGTTCGAGGGGTCCGATACACGAGGTGGGCATGGCTCGGAGCAATGGTCCGGGCAAGAAAGGTTTGAGCGATGCGAACCAAGGCCGAGATGCTGGCAGACCTCCGCGTGATGTTGACCGACGTGTTCGTGGCGAAGGCCGCGGGCGAGCAGTACGGCCGCCTGGCCCGTGCGCACGGCTACGTCGACGGGTTCATGCGGGCCCTCCTGGAGACGGGCACCGTCACGAAGGCGGAGCTCCTCGAGCTGGTCGCCTCGGAGCGCGAGAAAGTCTCGGGCCCCGCGATGCGCGTCATGGACCTCGCGAACGAAGAGTCCGCGTCCAGCGCGGCCTGAGCCCACCCGGAGTTCAGCGCCTCAGGGCGTGATGAAGCTGACGTCGCCGTGCTCGTCCTTCGAGACGTGGTCCACGGTCCTCCAGAAGTTCGCGATCTGCTGATCGACGGGAGCGGGAAAGAAGCCAGCGAAGCGGCCCGGCTGCTCGATCTTGTGGGTCGCCCATTTGTGGGTACCGCCGCTGACGATCCCGGTGGCGCGCTGCAGCTTCCCGACAGTGGAGTCCTGGTAGAGGATGCTGACGGTGCCGCTGCTGTCGACGCTGACGTTCGAGTCGTCGCCGATGAGGTGCTTGCCGTCCGCATTCGGGGTGCCATCGACGCCGTAGCCGTCGGCGACGACCTCTGGCGTTCCCGGCTTGCCGCCCTTGTAGGTGACGTAGCGGACCGTCTCGGTCAGACCGTCCACGTAGCTCACGTGCCACGTGCCGTCGGGCGTCACGAAGAGTGATGCGCCCACGCCGGTGTCGCCAGTGTCCTTCGCGGTCTTCTTCGCGCGGTCGCCGGTCTCTCCGTCCAGGATGACCTGCTTCCACCCGCCGCTCGAATGGTCGAGGCCGACAAGGTTGCCGTGGATGCGGTCATACACGACCAGCGCAAGGCCGTTGTTCGGCGCGGGCTGAAACGCGATGTAGTCGCCGAACGCGTTGGGGTAGGTGACGATCGCGTCCTTGCTCAGCGTGGCCGAGCACGTGGCAGCGTTGGTCAGGGTCACGCATGCGTTGCCCGTGCCGCAGTCCGCCGGGGTACAACCCGTCGCGGTGGGCTGACACTTGCCGCTGCTCTTCACGCAGACCTGGCCGCCGCCGCACGTGGTGCCGGTGCAGGGCTCGTTGTCGTCGACAACGGCGTCATCGAAGGTCCAGCCGCCCGGATCCTTCGGTGTGGGATCGTTCGCGTGTGCGATGGTGACGCGCGAGCGCAGCGAGCCCCCTGTTCCGGGCTCCATGGTGAGGAACGCGATGACGGGCTTGCCGTCCACGAGGATCATCTTCGAGTAGCGTCCGCTGTCGGCGCCCGCGGCCTGACGGACGGGGTAGGTCGTCCAGCTCTTGCCGTCGTAGAAGGCGAACTTCAGCGCGCCGTGCGTGGCGTCGTAGTAGCTCACCATCGGGTTGCCCGCGTCCGTGAGCTGGATGCTGGTCCAGAGACCGACGTCCGCGCCAGCATCCGTCTCGCCGCCGCGCCAACCAGACGGATCGTTGTCGGGGCAGGTGCCGTCGGTGCGCGCGGCCGGAAGGCCGTCCACCGACTGCCACATCACGGACTGCTTCGCGGCGTCGTACTTGCCTACGACGAGATCGCCGTAGAGTGCGTTCACACCGTCGGAGAGCGAGGCCTCGTTGTAGCCCGCCACCCAGACCGTGTTGTCCTTCGCCTTCGCGACGGAGAGATACGAGCCGGCAAGCCCGAGCGGTAGCGCGCCGCCACACTCCTGGTTGCAGTCGGCGCCGCAGCCCGTGCCGGCGTTGCCGCTGCTGTCGCCGCACGCGCAGCCCTGCGTCGTGGATGCGACCGCCGCGATGGTACCGATTCCAGCGAGCGCCCACGGAGAAGTGCGGCGCACACGACGCGCGCCGGTCGCGGTGAATGCAGTGCCAGCGCCACGTGACGTGCGGCGACGGAGCGCGATGAAGAGCAGGCCCGACAGCGCGAGAGCCCCGGAGAGGAAACCGGTACCCGACGTGACGGGCGAGCCTGGCGTGGAGCAACCGCAGCCGGAGCTGGCGGCGGCAAGCGACGCATCACTACGACCACGCACGAGGTCGAGGGAGATGGTGCCGATGTTGCCTTCTTCGTCGCTGACCTGGACGTCGATCGCGCTCTGCCCGTTCTGGCCAGCGGGAATGTCGAGCTCTCTGGACGCGTCGACCGGGGTCCACGCGGTGTAGTCGTGCTGCGTTCCGTTGGAAGCGGCGCGGTAGCGCATGGTGAGGTGCGCCTTGTCGCTCACGTAGTCGAACGCGTCGACCTTGAAGCGGCTCGCGGTGATGGGCGTGACCTGGATTTCCGGAGCGAGCGTGTCGATGACGAACGGCACTTCCGCCGGCGTTCCGTCCTGGCTCTCCGTGTTTCCGGCGATGCGCGACCACCCGCGGAGGACGTGCTTGCCCTGGTAGAAGAGGTAGTCGTCGTGGATGACGACGTGCTTGTCGGGCGACCATGCGCTCGGGAAGCTCTCGTCGATGGCCCACGCATACTCCACCTTGGTGGTGGCGCTCTCTTCGGGCGAGGCGAACTCCACGGTGAGCGTGGGCAGCTTGGACCGGTCGTAGCCGATCGTGGTGAGCGCGACCGGGTCGACCGACTTCGAGAGGATCGCGAGGTTCGTGTTCGTCTCCTGGAGACCGGCCATCTTGGCCTGCTTCATGTTCGCGAAGATCGTGAGGAAGTCGTCCGTGCCCTCGGTGATCTTCTGGATGCCGTTCGACGGGATGTCCAGACCAACGCCGAGCGAACCGCCAAGCGTGCTGATGTCGATCGGCTTGAATCCGCCGCCGAGCAGCTGACCGGCGAGGCCAGAGATGATCGACGTGAGAGCGCTCGCGACGGACGCCGGGTTGTCCGACAGGAGGTCGTTGTTGGTGACGGCGCCGTTCGCGATGGTGAGCGCGCCGAGCACCGGCAAGAGGCCGCCGTTCGGGTTGGTCTTCGGATCCTTGGCGGTCTGGAGGTTCAGCGGCAGCGTGATGTCCGCCTCGTACGTGAAGGCGCGGACGTAGCGGTCGTCGCTCCAGACGTAGAAGTCGATCGCGAACTTCGGGATGCTCACCGTGATGAGCGGATCCGTCTTGATGTCCTTGCCGGTGCCGAGCTTCAGCGTGGGCGGGGCTTGCGGGCGCGTGGTGATGGCGACGCCGGCTGCCTTCTGCTCGAACGTGAGCTTCTTGATCGACGGGATGAGCACGCTGACGAGGCCGCTGTTCAGCTGCGCGAACTGCTCCGTGGTGACGCCCAGGCAGAGGACGCCCGAGTTGTACATGTTGCCGAGTGTGTAGTTGAGAAAGCGTCCGGCGACCGCGATGTCGAGGTCCGGGCCCGGCGCGCCCATCGGCCAGCCGGGGACCGCGTCGGCCTCGAGGATCTTCGGCGTCGGGATGTTCGTCGGGATGTCGATGACCGCGCGCGGGATGCACGCCGACTGCGGAGCCGGGCGCGCGCCGCCGATGAAGCCGACCGTGGCGCCGTTGGGCGTGTGGCCCGGGTAGCCCTTGTTGTCCGCGGCTGCCTTCGGGTACGGCGTCATGGCGCCGCCCGCCGCGAGCACGAAGTCCACGCCGCCGGTGGAGCCGGGGGAGATCGACGCGAGCAAGCTACCGAGCTCCGCGTGCGACTGCACGCCGAGGATCGACGTCACGCACTCCGTGGGCTTCGACTTGAAGACGCAGGCGCTCTTGTCGGAGTTCTCTTGCGTGTCCAGCGGGCACGTCGGGGTCTGCGTCGGGTCGGGCTTCTGACAGAGCTGCTTCTGCAAGAGCGGCTTGATGGCGTTCTGAAGCGCCCCGGTCAGCTGGCCCACGACCAGGTTCTTCACGAAGCTGGAGTTGGTGACGGCGTCGCAGCAGCTGCCGCCGAACGCAGCGTTGCAAAAGTTGTCGAAAATGCCGCAGTCCGCGCAGATCTGCACCTGGTTCTGTTGGATGCCGGACAGATCGATGATGGCGTTGTTGACGTCGATCTTCGTGTAGCCCTGGCGCGGCGCGATGGTCTCCGAGACGAGCGGGATCGTGATGCTGATGGGCAGATCGTACGGAGTGACCGCGGGGAACTGGTTGTTGCAGCCGCTGCCGACCGGGGTACCAAAGCCGACGTGGAGGGTGACGCTCCCGCCGAGCGTGCAGCCACTCACGGCAGCGGTGATCTCGGTGTCGTCGAGCTCGAGGGGGATGGTGCCGCTCACCTTCAACGCGTTCGGGGTCACGGCGTCGATGTGGAGGTTCATCTTGTGGGTGCCGAGGCTCGGAACGCCGACCTTGGCCTCGCACTGCGGCGGCATCGTGTTCGGCATCGAGCCGTTGGGGCAGATGTTCGCGTCGAGATCGATGTGGCAGACGAGGAGGCTCGCGATCTGGGTCGGGGCCGGATGGATGTTGCCGAAGTCGACGGCGTACGCGCCGTTCTTCACGCCCGAGCCGAGCGCGGTGCCCGCGAGCGTGGGCAGGTTCGTGCCGAGGAAGTCGAGACCCGAGCGCGTGACACGCGCGGTCGCCGAGTTCGGCACGGTGTTCTCGGCGGGGAAGCCGCCAGGGATCGGCGCTCCGCAGCTACCGCAGCCACCGCCGCTGCATGCAGCGATCGTCAATACGAATCCAAGCGTGGCGAGGTTGCGCCAAAGTGTACGAGACATACGTGTCCTCCCGAGAGCGCGTGCTGCCCCGCACGCACCTTAACTTTTACAGGTGCATCCGGCGATCCATCGAAGGATTCCGTTGACGCAACGCGTTGTTGCATCCACTTGGCAGTGCGAGCGCATCATGGCCGACGCTGTTCAAAAAGCCAGCGTTGGTGACGTCTCACGCGCGAATCATTTGGGAGACAAAGCCGTCTCGCAGGCGCTGGTCAACCGAGGTTCCGGGGACTTGCGAGGGCGGACAGATACTATCCACCGCCGGCGTCGGCCGGGCCAGCGTCGCCGCCGTCGGTTCCAGCATCCATGGACTGGATGATGGCGCCGCTGCAGGCCGGGACGGAGCCCTTGCCATCGAAGATCTTCGCGGCGCTGGCGGCGAACGTGGCCGCAAGCCAGAACGAGTCCTTGCAGCCGCCCGCGGACTTGGTGGCGGCGCAGTAGTCACCGGCGGAGGGGAGGTTGCCGCTGCCATCGCGCGTGCACTTGTTGTTTGCGGGATCCTTGAGGCCGGTGAGGAACGCGCACAAGGACTGGTTCAGGTCCTTGATGTTGACGTTGTCCGCTTCCTTGATCGTGATGTACCCGCCGAGCGCGCCCGCGGTGTTCCACTTGTAGCAAGTCGACGGGTCGTCGTAGCACATGGGATCCAGCGAATCCTTGTTGAACGTGCCGATGCAGTTGCTGTCGGTCGAGACCGTCACGTTCGCCAGCTGGATGTCCGAGATGGGGAGGACGACAGCGCTCGCCACGTCCGGCGAGAGGAAGATCGGGATGTTCAACTTCACCTTGTCGTTCGTCTTGAACGTGTCGCCGGTGAACGTGACGCTCGTGGTGATCGGCTGGATGGCGATGTTGTCGATGGTGGTGAATGCGGCGAGGCAAAAGCCCTTGCCGAGCGCGTCGTCCGGCGGAGGCGCGCCTCCGGTGATGAGCGTGTTGTTCGTGCGGTCCAGACGTAGAAGCCAGTTGAACAGGCCCTTGCCGAGCTCACCGCATTGCTTCGCATTCAGATCGATGTTCGTCGTGACGACGGTCGACTGGACGAACTGCTTCGCGAGCGCTGGCGGCGACACGATGTTGAGGCGGCGCAGACGGAAGTCTTGCACCATCTTCCCCTTGTTGTCGCCGATGGGGAGACAGGTGGCGGTGCTGCCGCACGCCTTCTCGTCGATCACGCAGGCGGGCGTTTGTGGATCGCACGTGTGCGGCGAGTTGTCGCAGTTGGCGGCTGGAAGATTGCCGGGCGCTGCAGAGCAGCCACCGTCCGTCTCCACCGTATCCGAGCCGCCGTCCGAGCGAAGGTGAGGGTCGTCCGAGCACGCGGCGGTGAAGATCGCCAAGCCGACGACTCCGCTCGCCGAAAGGCCGAGAGCCCCCAACGCAAGCTTCCTGATCGAAGTGAGTGCCATGTGGCTTCGATAGATACCACAGCGACCGGGCACGTTTGGACGCCGATTTCGGCACCGCGAACAGACGCCCGTTTGACGCGGGGCGGCGAGGCGGCGCGAGGGGGGGCGAGGGGGGCGCCAGAAGCCTCAGGCGCCGTCGAGGGCGCCGTGGCTGTCGACCATCTTGCGGAAACCGTCGAGCCGACGCGAGAGATCCTGCTTCTCCAGCGTGAACAGCCGCGCGGGGCCCACGTCCTCCACGCAGAAGGACCCGAGCGCCGACCCGTAGAACATCGCCGCTCGCAGGGAACGCGCGGAGACGTCGCCTGTGCGCGTGAGGTGTCCGAGCAGACCACCCGCAAAGCTGTCTCCCGCACCGGTGGGATCCTTCACGTCCTCGAGCGGGTAGGCGGGCACGAAGAACATGCCGTGCTCATCGAAGAGGAGCGCGCCGTGCTCGCCGCGCTTGATGATGAGCGTCCGGGGCCCGCTGTCCGCAGCGAGCATGCCGCGGATGGCGCGGGCAGCCTTGGGGAGCGCGTGCTCGCCGGAGAGGTCGCGGGCCTCCTCGTCGTTGATGGTGAGGAGCGAGACCTTGGAGAGGACGTCCGTGAGGAGCTTGCGCTCGCCCGAGATCCAGAAGTTCATCGTGTCCGCGGCCACGAGCTTCGGCGCGGTCACCTGGGAGAGCACCTCGAGCTGGAGGGCGGGGTGGATGTTCCCGAGGAGGACGTACTGCGAGTCGCGGTACTCGGGGATGATCTTGGGTCGGAAGTCGGCGAAGACGTTGAGCTGCGTGTCGAGCGACTCGCGGCTCGAGAGGTCCTTGGAGTAGCGACCGCGCCAGCGGAAGGTCTTGCCGTTCGCGCGCTCGACGCCTCGTGTGTCCACGCCGCGCCCGGCGATCTTGGAGAGCGTGTCCTCCGGAAAATCGGCGCCCACCACGCCAACGACGCGCACCTCCGTGAAGAGAGAAGCTGCAAGCGCAGAGTAGGTGGCGGCGCCGCCGACGACGTTCTCGAACGTGCCGAACGGCATCTCGAGATCGTCGAACGCGAGCGAGCCGACGATGAGCAGGTGCGATTTCACGCGGTCCCCTTAGCAGAAAAGATCCCGAGCCACGATAGCTTGGCGCGCGCCTCCGTCGTGATGCCCTGGTCGTGGCTCATCACGGCGCCAGCGAGCGCCGTGGACGCCGGACTCTTCTTCGGGTCCGGCAGCGTGCGCGCGAGCTCCGCGATGGCGCGCTTCGCAGCGATAACGTTCGTCTTCATGGTCGCGACCACCGCCTCCACCGTGACGGGCTCCGCGCTCTCGTGCCAGCAGTCGTAGTCGGTCGCGAGCGCCAGCGTCGCATATGGGAGCTCCGCCTCGCGCGCGAGCTTCGCCTCCGGCATCGCGGTCATGCCGATCACGGATACGCCCCAGCTGCGGTAAACAAGGCTCTCCGCGCGCGTCGAGAACTGCGGTCCGTCGATGCACACATACGTGCCGCCCGTGTGGACCTTCGCGCCGGCGCCGGACGCAGCCGCAGCCGCCGCGAGCGCCTCCTTGAGATCGCGACACACGGGGTCTGCGAACGAGACATGCGCGGCGGCTTCATCGAAGAACGTGCTCGCACGCTTCTTCGTGAGGTCGATGAACTGATCGACGCAGACGAGATGCGTGGGCTCGATCTCCTCCTTCATGGAGCCGACCGCTGACACGCTCACGAGGTGCGTTGCACCGGCGAGCTTCAGCGCGGCGATGTTCGCGCGATAGTTGATTGCGTGCGGCGGTACCCGGTGGCCGCGGCCATGGCGGGGCAAGAACAGGAGAGTCGTGTCACCGAGCTTGCCGCGAACGATCGTGTCGCTGGGCACGCCGAAGGGCGTGTCCACTGCGAGCTCAGTCTTGTCCGTGAGGCCGTCCAGTTCGTAGAGGCCGCTGCCTCCCAACACGGCGAGCGTGTGACCCATCGATTTCTCCTTCCGACACCGCGCGCGCTTCTACTTGAGACGCGCCTTCTTGTCGCGGAGCAATGACTCCGCAAGCGGCGCAATACGCCAGCGTCGAGAGCGTTCGGCGAGGATCACCGAAGCGAGGTGCGCGAACGCGTCTTCCAGGTTGTCGTTCAGGACCAGGTAGTCGAAGAACGCGTACTGCTCGATCTCCTGTTCGGCGACGCGGAAGCGCCGCTGGACGACCTCTTCGGTCTCGCTGGCACGCCCGCGCAATCGTCGCTCCAGCTCCTCCATCGACGGCGGGAGGATGAACACGGACACGACCTGGGGCTCCCGCGCACGGATCTGGCGCGCGCCCTGGTAGTCGATGTCGAAGATCATCCCACGACAACCCGACGCAGCCTTGGCACGCGCGACCTCGTTGGTGCTCGTGCCGTACAGATTTCCGTGGACCTCCGCCCACTCGAGAAAATCCCCGGCGGCGGCCTTCTTCACGAACGTCTCGCGATCCACGAAGTAGTAGTCGCGGCCGTCCACCTCGTTCGCGCGGGGCTTCCGCGTCGTGTGAGAGACGCTGAAGAGCAGCTCCGGAAACCGTGCTTCCAGCTTGCGGGTGAGCGTGGTCTTTCCTGCGCCGCTGGGCGAGGAGAGAATGAGAAGCAGGAAATCGTCGGGGACGACGCTCATGTGACCGATCGAATTTACACGATATTCTGGACCTGTTGGCGCAATTTGGCGGCCTCTGTCTCACATGAGGCCCTTCTTCCGCTTCGTGGCCTCCAGCACACGCGCGTACTCGATGTCCCAGGTGTGGGACCCTTCGCGGACGTGCTTCAGCTGCGCGCGAACCTCGCCGTCGAGGTCCCCCTCCTGCGCCATGAATCGCTTGAACACGGGCGCCATCTTGCGCCTCAGCTCCACGTCCTCGACGAAGATCTCTTCCACGTTCTGCGAGTGATGGAAGATCTCCACCACCTGATCGAGGATGTAGTCGAGGGCCTCGTCGCCGACCTTGATGCCCTTGCTCTCCGCCATCTGCGCGCGCACCCTGGAGTACTCCGAGGTCCCACGACCGGTGCGCTCGAGGAGCTCCTTCGCGCGGTCGCCCACGTCCTTTTCCGCGGCGAGGTAGGTATTGAGCACGCTCGAGACATCCGCCTCGACCTCGCGCGGCGACTCGGTCTCGATGTCCCCCTTCGAGAGCAGCACACGGACGATCTCCGTGCTGATGGGGGCCACCTGCGAGCTGAAGAAACGCATGCGAAAAGGCTACCGGGAATGAACGGACGTTGCAGTTAAAAACGGGCCCGGCGATAATTCGATCATGTCCAACGAAGGTGGCGGTGGGGAGAAGCCGCGGCCCGGCGATCCCGGCGGCAAGCCGCGCGCTGGGCGCGGTCGCGATCTCGACATCGGCGACTTCGAAGGTGGGGGTGCGGGCATCAGCATCGAGCTCGACGCCGGACCTGCTTCGCACCCCCAACCGTCGCATCCCCAACCGTCCCATCCCGAGCCGCCGCCCTCACATCCGCAGTACCCCCAGGCGCCTCCGCCTGGCCCCTCGTCGAGCGGCATGCTCGCCCATCCGCCCCCCTCGCTCTCCTCCGGCCAGTTTCCCGAGGCGGCGCCGTCGCAGGGCCAGCTGCTCATCGCCCCCCCACCACCGCCGCCGCGTCCGGCCCCGCCTCCGAAGCCGCGTCGGCTGAAGCGCCACGAGCTTCCGCCCGAGGTCCGCGCGGCCATGGACGTGGCCGAGTACGGGGACCCACCCGAGGCCATCTGGCAGACACCCATGTACGCGGCGCGCGTTCTGTGGCGAAAGCACGAGCTCCGCAACGAGCTCCTCGAGGCGCGCGTCGCCAACCGCCAGGACCGCGTGAAGATGTTCGAGGACGCGCTCAAGGTGGACGACGCGCCCTCCGTGAAGATGGGGATGCTCCTGTCCGCGGGCGCGTTCGTCCTGGTCGTGTTCCTGGCCGCGCTGCCCGTGGCGATCCGGTTCATCAAGCTGGCGATCTACGGCTGACCGCTACTTCTTCTTCGTGCGGCCCGGGACCTTCATCTCGCGCATGCCGAGCTGGAGGCGGCGCATCACGGCGCGCTTCTGGCGTTCCTTGTACTTTGCATGCGATGCGTCGCCGAGCTCGTTCTTCGACTCGGTCTCCCGGTCGATGACCTGGAACTCGCAGATGACGAACACGACGGGCCCGAGGCGCGTGGCGCCCGGCGGCGCACGGTCGAGGATTCGCTTCGGCAGCCGCACCGGCATGTCCACGACGAAGTGGATGATGCGGTAGTTGTCCGCCGTGAAGACGTTGTCCGAAAGCGTGAAGTCCTCGTCCTTGCCGGCCTGCATCTCCGGGAGCATCGGGCCGAGGTGCGGGTTCTTCTCGCAGTACTTCTTGAAGTGGAAGATCGAGTTGATGCTCTGTCCGGGGATGACGTAGTTGAACGGAAAGAGCTTCTTTGTCAGGTAGGAGATGATCGGGAAGATGTCTTCGCGCTCGCGCGTGACGATGCGGAAGCGCAGCTTGTCGAAGACCTGCGCTGCCACGGTCTCCTGCTTCGAGAGCAGCTTCGTGTAGAGCGAGTCCTTGTTCTTGCGACCGCCGATGAACTCCGTGATCGGGAAGCCGCCCGCGAGCATGCTGCCGATCACCCGATACACCTTCTCCTCGACGAGGTGGAAGATGTCCTGGTCGGACATGGGCAGGAGGAAGAGCAGCTCGCGCCCATCGAGGTGATGGATGATGTGCATGCACTTCAGGATCGTGCACGCGCAGGTCTGGCGATGGCCCGTGCCCGCGGCGAGCTTGAACAGCTCCTCGATGGTCGCGGTCTCGACCGGCTTCGGGATCGGATATTCGAAGTGGCGGCGCAGGTAGCTGACCGCTTCGGCCTTGATGGAGTCCATGCGCTCGCGATCCTTCGCGTCGTTCGGCATGAACTCCTGGGCGATCAGGAACTCTTCGATCTCCGGCTCCGTCTTCAAGTTCAGACGATGCCAGTCGATGACGGAGTCACCGCGGAGCCCGAGGCGAACGGCCTCGAGATCTGCGAGCGTGAACTCCTCGAGGTTCTTCAGCCGGTCCACGTGCGCAGGCTATCTCAGTCTGGCGTCAGACGTGGGGTCCGGGGTCCACGGACGTGATGGCTTGCTTCGCAGCGAGGTCCGACTTGGTCTTGCCCAGCGAGAGCGTGCCCACGAAGATCCCGATGGTCACGGCAAGCACCGCGAAGTGGCCGAGGAAGGCGCCAGAACAACCAGCGACAGCGAGCGGGGCCAGAGCGGCGAGGTACCAGGGGGTCAGCTTCATGGTTGCGAGTTCTCCGGGGGCTTCGTATCGGCGCCATCCATCTGGACAGCGTCTGCAGGGACCCATGGGTCACCTACATGTAAGGTAAGCTACGACAGGCCTCGGGGGATGGGCCAATTTCTACAAATCTTGGGGGTGCAAGATCAACACAAACCTGCCCAGGAGGTTCGCACGGAACGTTCCATCATCCACCGTAGAGGCTGGAAAATACAACCGAAGTCCTTTCGATAATTTATCCGTAATGGATCGGCGTCTCAGGTCGATCTCGACCCCGCGATGTGGCTTGCGGGCCACCCGGACGTGTGGTGGGGGACGCAAAGACGGTCTTGTGGCCGAGGGAAAGACTTGCAAGCAACGGGTCGGATCCGAGACTATCCGCCTCGGTGAAGCGTATCGCTGGGTTAG
>JANXLV010000276.1 GCA_025355005.1 Myxococcales bacterium
CTGCAGGCCGCGGCCAAGGTCGGCGCGAAGTCGATCTTCATGGACCTCCCCGCCTGGGACGACGTCTTCGCGGGCCTGGAGGATCGATTCGGCCGCGTGCGCCCGAGCGATCGCCTGCGCGAAGTGACGGACTCGCTCGGCTTCGAGGACACCGATGCGCTGTGGGACCACCTCTTCGAGCAGCCGCGAACGGAGGCGCGCCTCGAGGAGGAGCTCGCGCGCTACTTCGAGATGCTCCGCGCCGACGAGCCGCCCGGTGAACGCGACGGCCCTCGCGAGGAGACGATGGCGCGCACCATCGCCGCGGCCGCCGCTGCATGCGCAGACGGCGAGAGCGTCGTGGTCGTCTGCGGTGGCTTCCACAAGCCCGCGCTGGAGCGAACATGGAGAAGCGCCAAGGCCGAATTCCCCGTGGTGCCGGAGGTGCCCGAGGGCACGCGCGTGGGCAGCTATTTCGTGCCCTATTCCCTGCGACGGCTCGACAGCTTCGCGGGCTACGCCTCGGGCATGCCGTCGCCTGGCTACTACCAGGCCGTGTGGGAGAAGGGCGCGGCAGATGCGGCAGAAGAGATGCTCTTCTTCGCGATCAAGCATCTGCGGAAGAAGGCGCAGCGCGTGTCGCCGGCCGATGCGATCGCCGCCTCCACGCTCGCCCACGGTCTTCGCATGATGCGCGGTCACGATGTCCTGACGCGCATCGACGTGCTCGATGGTCTCGCGGGCGCGCTCGTGAAGGAGGCGCTCGATGCGCCGCTGCCGTGGACGCGTCGCGGAACGCTCGCGCGCCACACGGACGCGCTGCTCGTGGAGCTGGTGTCGGCGTTCTCCGGGCAGAAGCAGGGCTTGCTTGCGCCGGGGACCCCTGCGCCGCCGATCGTCGCCGACGCGTTTGCGGAGCTCCACCGCGTGGGCGTGGAGGTCGGCCGCGCCGCGCAGAAGATCACCGTAGCCGTTTCGACCGCGCGCGGGCGCGAGACGAGCCACGTGCTGAATCGCTTCTCGGTCCTCGGCATCCCTGGCTTCACGCGCACGCGCGGCCCCATCACGACGCGCGGCAAGACGGATCTCACGGAGCTCTGGTCCGTGGAGCGCAAGCTGGAGACGGACCCAGGCCTCGTGGAGGCGGCAGTGTATGGAGGCTCACTTCTGCAGGCCGCGCGCGCGAAGCTGGAAGAGCGCTGCGGCACCGATGCCGACTCCGCCGTGCTCGCAGAAGCCCTCGAATCAGCCGCGGCGTGCGGCATCGCAGAGCTCTCGGGCCGCTGGCTCGCACGCATCGGCACGCGCGTGAACGAAGAGCCGTCCTTCGGCACGCTGGGAGCCGCGACACGCCGCCTCCTCTCCCTGTGGCGAGGCGACTGGCTCGTGGAGTTGAAAGGTTCGACGGACGTCGCGGCCGTGCTCGTCTCCTGCTTCGATCGAGGCCTCTGGCTCTTCGAAGGAATGAGAGGAGCCACAGCCCCAGCCGACGACGGCCACGTGAGAGCGGTACAAGCGCTACGAGACCTCTGTCGCCATGGCCCTCCGGACCTCTTCGCCAGACGTCAAAGCGCGATCGACGTCTGCAAGCGCCGAGTGAAAGACGACGAGGCCCCGCCGGCGATGAGGGGAGCCGCGCTCGGCTTCGCGTGGAGCCTGGACCAGCCGGATACGGACGCAGTCTCCGCCCTGCGAGCCGCGTGGCGCCCCGCCACCATTGGTGACTACCTGGCAGGCCTCTTCGCCCTCGCTCGCGAAGAAGTCCGGGTCTCGGAGCCCCTCCTGGCCGCCATCGATCACGCGCTGAGCGACATGATGCCCGAAGACTTCATGATCGCGCTCCCCGCCCTCCGCCTTGCCTTCGCGTTCTTCCCCCCGCGCGAACGCCTCTCGATAGCGCAAGGCGTCCTCGAGCGCGGCGGCGACACGAGGATCGACGCAGCCGCGATGCTGCGCACGAAGTTCGACGTCGCGACCGTGCGCGAGGGCGTGCGCATCGACACCGCCGCGCGCGATCTCGCAAAGCGCTTCGGCCTCACCGACGATCTGGACGCCGCTCCGGCGAACGGTAAGGCACCATGAGCGAGCCCCGCATCCTCCGGTGGCGGTTGGTGCTCGGCGCCGCCGCAGACGAGCTCGACCAGCGCGCGGGCATGTCTGCGGAGGATCTCGCCGCAGACGCGTCACTCTCCTGGCTGTACGAGCGCGGCGAGGAGCTAGGCGAGCGCGACATCCGCGATCGCCAGGGTGGCCTGGGCGCGTCCACGCTCTCCGTGCCCGAATGGCTCACCGACATCCATCGCCTCTTCCCGAAGGAGACCGTGGAGCGCATGGAGCGCGACGCCGTGGAAAAATACGGCATCAACGAGGTCGTCACCAACCCCGAGGTCCTCGCGCGCATCGAGCCGAACGAGACCCTGCTCCGCGCGGTGCTCCTCACGAAGCACCTCATGAGCCCGGAGGTCCTCGCGCTCGCGCGCACGCTGGTCGCGAAGGTGGTGCGGAAGCTCCTGGAGAAGCTGGCGCGCAAGGTCCGCGCGACCTTTCACGGCACGCGTTCGCGCACGCGCTCGCGCATCCGCGTCGCGAAGAACTTCGACGCGAAGGCGACCATCAAGAAGAACCTTCGACGCTACGACCGCGACACGAAGACCATCACGATAGAGGAGCCGCTCTTCGTCTCGCGCACACGCCGCCAGATGGACAAGTGGCAGATCATCATCCTGGTGGACGAGAGCGGCAGCATGCTGGGCTCCGTCATCCACGCCGCCGTCACCGCAGCGTGCCTCTGGGGGTTGCCGGGCACCAAGACGCACCTCTGCATCTTCGACACGGCTGTCGTGGATCTCACCGGCCGCGTCACCGACCCCGTCGAGGTGCTCATGAAGGTGCAGCTCGGTGGCGGCACGGACATCGGTCAGGCAGTCGCCTACGCGCAGGGCCTGGTCGAGGTGCCGCGCCGGACCATCGTGGTGCTCATCACCGACTTCTTCGAGGGTGGCCTACCAGGTGTGCTCGTGTCTCGCGTGAAGGCGCTGTGCGATCAAGGTGTCACGGTCCTCGGGCTCGCCGCGCTGGACGATCAAGCGAACCCCTCGTACGACCGCGACATGGCGCAGCGCCTCGTGGATGTGGGCGCGCACGTGGGCGCGATGACGCCGGGCGAGCTCGTCTCCTTCATCGCAGACAAGGTGCGCGCGTGAGGGCGGATCTTCTGGCGCTCACGCCGCAGGCGCTTGCGTCGCTGGCGAATCTCGGGCTCGTGAAGCGCGCAACGAGGGACATCGAGGAGGGCATCGGCCCGGACGTGAACGAGCTCCCGGACGGCACCGTGACGGGCACGTTTCCGGATGGAACCGTCGCGAAGCTGGTCGCGGGAAAGCCACTGAAAGAGTGCCCGTGCTCCTGCAATTCACTTGCAGTATGCAGGCATCGCATCGGCGTGGCGCTCGCCTACAAGACCTGGCACGACGGTGCGGCCAGCAGGCGCGCGGCCGCCGCCAGCGTGCACGTCGAGTCATGGTCCCCGGCGGAGATCTCCGACGCTACGCTCGAGCGCGCGATCGGCAAGGCCCGCATGGAAGCTGCGCGCGGCGCGATGCGCGCGGGCCTCGTGGTCACCGTCAGTCGCGGCAGCGGTGAGCCCGACGGGCCGCCGAGCGCTCTGCTTCCTGCGTGCACCGTCCGCTTCCTGGTTCCACGCGATCCTGCATACGCCAAATGCGACTGTCGCGACGCAGCCTCCGGTTGCCCCCACGTGGCCGTGGCCGTCTGGGCGTTCCGCGAGGCGGAGGGTCGACCGGGGGACGAGGTGGTCGTCAGCCTCGGCTCCGCGGCGGCGAGCGCCGATGGCGCATCGCTGGACCTGGCGCGTGAGGTCACACACGAGCTCCTTCGCACGGGCGTTGCCGCGTTGCCGTCGACGTTCGTGATGCGGCTCGCGCCCATTCGCGCAGCGCTCGAGAAGCTCGGGTACGTGTGGCCGCTCACGTCGATCTCCGATCTGGAGCGCGCCCTCGAAGCGCACGCCTCGCGCAGCGCTCTCTACAGCTCGCTCGACGTCGCGCAGATCCTCGGGGAGCTCGAGGCGCGCATCCGCGCGAGTCGCGTCGACACGAGCGAGCTACCGGCACGCTTCGTCTTGGGCTCCGACGTGGCGGCGGTCACTCCGCTCGAACACTTGCGCCTCGTGTCGCTTGGGGTGCGGCTGCGCGCGGACGGACGTGCACGCTTCGCCGACGTCTTTCTTGCGGACCCTGACACCGCGATGGTGCTCGTCCTCAGCAAGCGCTGGGATTTTCCGGACACCGCGGAGCCCGAGGACGGGCCCGTGCTCGCGAAGAAGCAGCTCGCCGCGCGCACCACGCTCGGCGCCATGGCTGCCGGGCAGATCGTCACGAAGGTGGCGAAGCGCCGCGCGAATCGTTCGGTGGAGCTCGGCACCAGCAGGGCCGCGATGACCTCCGTGACGCCCCAGCGCGGCGAGTGGGAAGGCTTGCCTGCGCCGCTCCTGTGCCGCGACCTCAGCGCTCACGACGCGTGGCTTCGCACCCGTGCACCACGGGCGCTCCGTCCGCGTCTCCTGGCAGAGGACGTCCACGTGGTCGCCATCTCCGAGGTGTCGGAGGTGATGTACGTGGCCGCCGAGCAAGAGCTGCGCGCGCATCTTCGAGACGAGAGCGGGCATTCGCTCACCCTCACCCTCACGCATCAGCGCGCGGCGCCGTACGCGATCGATGCAGCGGCGGCGGCTCTTGCGGGGAAGGTGCGGTTCGTCTCTGGCGCTCTCACGCGCACGTCAGGTGGGTTCTCGATGGAGCCGCTTGCCGTCGCGGCCGATACGCTGGTCGTGCCGGACATCGCTGATGTGCCGCAAAAACCCCTGGATCTCGCGCGAGTCACCGTGCACGCGCCGAAGGACCCGCTCGGCGATGCGCTGCGCCGCGCGGAGTCGCTCCTCGCGGAGCTGCTTCACGCAGGACTTGGCGCGCCCAGCGCCACGCTGGTGGATCGATGCAAGAAGAACGCGGGCGAGCTCGAGGAAGCGGGCCTCTTCGGCATCGCATCCCGCTTCCGGCACCTCGGTGATTCACTCGGCGGTCGCTCGGCTGGGGCGCCGAGTGCGTGGCTCAACGCCCAGATCCGCGTCGCCCTCGCCCTCGACGTCTAGAAGGGCAGCCTTCTCGCGCCGCGACATCAGTCCGAAGCGGCGTCTGCAGAGCCGTCGCTTGCGCTCGCATCCGTGGCGCTACCGTCCTTGGCGGTCGCGTCGGCCGTGCCGGCGTCGTCACCTGAAGAGAGGCCTGCTTCCGCGATCGTGTGCCCGCCGTCGCGCAGCGGTGCGCCGCCCTCGAGCCCGCTGCATCCCGTCGGGTCCCAGCTGAAGCCCGCGGGCGCGCTGGAGCAGTTGTCCGGCCCGTCGGTGCAGGTGCCCGTGCCGTTGCCCGTCGCGCACCAGCCGCAGCCGGCCACTGGCGTGCACGTGCCGCAGGTCTTGTAGTCGCCGCAGCGAACGGCCGATCGCATGCCCCCGCCGTAGCCGTTCGGCTCGTCATCACATGCGGTGACCACGCCGATGACGGTCCCGATCACAGCCAGCACGGCGATGCGTTGCCACGTCCGCATGACATGGACTGTAGCGTGTTCGCCGCGCGCGTCCACCGGGGAGGAAGTGCTGATACGATCGGCCTCCCATGAGCTGTATCCACCTAGAGGCCGCCGCCCTTGGCCTGGAGACGGCCTTCACCGTGGATGCTTCACGGGTGACGTTTGGTCGCGGGTCGCTGCGAGAGGTCGGCGCCCGCGCCCGGTCTCACGGTGGCTCACGCGTCGCGCTGTTCACCGATACCCGCGTCCGCAAGCTGCCCATCTTCGAGACCGTGAGCGCGTCGCTCCGCGCGGCTGGCGTGGACGTGGTGGTGTTCGACGAGGTCCGGGTGGAGCCCACGGACGCGTCGTTCGAGACGGCGATCCGCTTCGCGACGGATGCGCGCGCCGATGTCTACGTCTCGCTCGGCGGGGGCTCCGTGATCGACACGTGCAAGGCCGCGAACCTCTACGCCACGCACCCGGCGGAGCTGCTCGCGTACGTGAACGCGCCCGTGGGCCTCGCGCGGCCGGTGCCAGGCCCGCTCCGTCCGCATGTCGCATGCCCCACGACGTCCGGGACCGGCAGCGAGGTCACCGGCATCGCGATCTTCGATCTCCTCGCACTCGGCGCAAAGACCGGCATTGCGCATGCGGCGCTCCGCCCGACCGAGGCGGTGATAGATGCAGATTGCACTCAATTTCTGCCGCGCGAGGTCGTCGCCGCGAGCGGGTTCGACGTGCTCTGCCACGCGCTGGAGTCGTTCACGGCCCGTCCTTTCACCGCCCGCGCCGCGCCGGCGTCCGCAAACGCGCGCCCGCTGTCGCAGGGCCGGAACCCCTGGAGCGACGTGGGGTGTCGCGCCGCACTCGCGCTCCTGGGTCGCTTCTTCTTGCGCGCAGCGGACAGCGCCGCCGACAGAGAGGCGCGCGAGCAGGTGATGTGGGCCGCGACGCTGGCGGGGATCGCGTTCGGTAACGCGGGCGTGCACGTACCACACGCCATGAGCTACGCCGTCGCCGGCCTGGTGACGGAGTACGTGCCGCCCGGTTACGCCGCCGCGGAGCCGATGGTGCCGCACGGCATGGCAGTGGTGCTGAATGCACCAGCCGTGTTCAGGCTCACTGCCGACACGAGCCCCGATCGCCACCTCGAGGCGGCTGCGCTCCTTGGCGTGGACGCGCGCGGCGCATTGCCGTCGGACGCCGGCGAGATCCTCTCCGTCGAGATCGCTCGACTGATGCGCGCGCTCCACATGCCCAACGGCGTGTCTGGCGTGGGCTACTCCGAGGATGACGTGGACGCCCTGGTGGCAGGCACGCTTCCGCAAGCGCGCCTTCTTGCGAACGCGCCGCGCGAGCTGGGGCCAGACGAGCTGTCTCTACTCTTCCGCTCCGCGCTCACGTACTGGTAGAGGAGAGCCGTGACTGACACCACGAAGAAGGTGAGAGCACGCGCGCCGTCCAGCGCATATCGCTGGTCGTGCAAGGTGACCACGCGGTGGATGGACAACGACGTCTACGGTCACGTCAACAACGTCACGTACTACAGCTACTTCGACACGGCGGCGAACCTGTTCCTGATTCGCGAAGGTGGGCTCGACATCCACACGAGCGACGTGATCGGTCTGGTGGTGGAGTCGCGCTGCAACTACCACGAGGCCGTCACCTATCCGGAGGAGCTCGTGGCCATGTTGCGCGTGGACAAGCTAGGTGCGCGCGCGGTGACGTGGGGCATCGGCATCTTCCGCGCCGGCGGCGAGCTCTGCGCGGCAGAGGGCCATTTCGTCCATGTCTTCGTCGATCGCAAGACGCGAACGGCCGTCCCGATCCCGGAGCGCATCCGCACGGCGCTCGAGACGATCACTGCTTGAAAATAGGGCCCAGGCGATCCATGTCGTCTGCCCAGCCGCGCAGCGTGTCCTCCTTCGTGAGGTGCAGGCGCGCGCGTAGACGATGACGGGGATTGTCCTCCACTCAGGAAGGATAGGTCAGTTGCAGGCGCACTGCTGGAAGGCGATGGCGGCCGATGCAGGATCGTCGCACGAGCTGTCGAAGTCGTTCGTGTCGTTGCCGTTGGCGTCGAAGCATGCACACGCGCCGTCCTGACAGCCCATCTTCACCGTGTTGCCTGCGCTGTCCGTTGCCTTGCAGCCGCACACTCCGCCAATCGCGAAGCACTTGGGAGTGCCGCAGGCGCCTGGCGCAGCGGGCGGCGGCTTCGATGCGTCGACCCCTGCGCCTGCGTCGGTCTGCGCGGGCGGGTTCTGCTGATCTGGTTGCGAGCCGGTACCGGGCGGATCGGAGCTGGACGGCGCAGGGTCGTTGTTCTGTTGCGTGGGCGTGTTGCCGCCGCTGCTGTCGGTCTTGTACGCCGGGAGCTTTCGCGTGGAGTAGCCGAACGAGTCACCCTCGCACCCGAGGAGGGAGGCAGTCAGCGCGATCGCGATGGCAGCGACCGACGCGGAGGTTGCTAGAGAGCGAGCGGAACAGCGGGGAAGGATCATCGCGCAGATGTCTTTCGCAACCTGCGTGCCGAGCGCTTCGGCCGTCACCTCGCCCACGCACATCGGATCTAACTGACCAAAGTTCAATAGTTCTGTGAGCGCTATTTTCTCGGTCGTCGTGGACTGGATCCGCGTGGATCTAGCCGCGGCTGTCCATCACCGTCGGCGCGCGCGGGCGGGCGCTGTCTCTGCTGCGAGACTCGGGTCTTCGGAGTCAGCGGCGCTCGCGGCGTCGACGTACGGCTCGAGATAGCGGCGCAAGAGCACCTTGGTCTCCGCCATGATCAGCTCCCCGTCCTTCGGGCCGCGGCGCGCGGACAGGATGAGCATCGCGGAGATCACCTCCACGATCATCATCGCGACCATGCCGCGGTGCTTCTTGTGTACGTGCGGCATCGCGATCTCGATCCAGCCGGCGACGCGGTCCGCGAACTCGCGGTTCAGCGCCTCGCCCTCGGCCACGACCTCCGCCGTGAGGTGCATGCTGAGCCACACCGCGCGGAAGCCAGGGTCGCTCGCGTGGAAGGCCGCGAACGCGTCGATGCCCAGGTCCAGCGCGGCGGTCCACGGCATGTCCGCTAGGCTCGTCGTCAACACGTTGTCGAACAGCGCGCGCAGCTTCTCTGCGTACGTGTGCGCCAGCGCGTGGAACACGGCCAGCTTGTTCGGGAAGAACTGGTAGATCGATCCGATCGAGGTCTCCGCGCGCGCCGCGATCGCCTCCATCGTCGTCGCGTCGTAGCCACGCTCCGCGAACTCGATCGCCGCCGCATCCACGATGCGCGTGACGCGCAGCTTGCTCCGCTCCTGCGCCGGAATGCGACGCGCGGGATCCTGGACGGGAGCCGCGGTTTTCTGCGGCTTCCTGGAAATCTTCTTGGTCATTCTTGCGGGCCGCTTGACAAACATGAGGCAAGCCTCAGATATTACGAAACGTGAGGATTGCCTCATGTTCCCACGAGAGGGCGATATGAACCAGTCGGCTGCGCAACTTACCACCACGGATGATCTCACGACGAAGAGCCGCGCTCCGGGCCCGAAAGGGCTGCCGTTGCTCGGTAACGTGCTGCCGGCGTGGAAGGACCCCGTCTCGCTCTTCATGCAGAGCCAGAAGGAGTTTGGCGACGTGGTCCGGTTCAAGTTCGGGCCGTACGACTACTACCTGGTGAACGATCCGGACGTGATCCGTCACGTGCTGGTCGACGGCGCGAAGACGTACACGAAGAGCCGCAACTACCTCGGGCTGAAGCTCGTGCTCGGCGACGGGCTCCTCACGAGCGAGGGCGACTTCTGGCGCCGTCAGCGCAAGCTCGCGCAGCCGGCGTTCCATCGCGAGTCGATGGAGGGCTTCGCGCACCAGATGTCGTACGCGACGCGCGCGATGCTCACGCGCTGGGAAGGCGAGGACGAGACGGGCGGCGAGAGCGACATGTTCTGTGCGCTGGCAGAGATGATGCGGCTCACGTTCCGCATCGTGGGGCTCACGCTGTTCTCCACGGACGTTGACTCCGAGGCGCAGGAGGTGGGGCAGGCGATGACCGTGGCCATGCACCATGCAAACGACTGGGCCGAGGCGCTCTGGAACTTCCCCGCATGGGTGCCCACGCCGAAGAACCTCCGCTTCAAGACAGCGATGAAGACGCTGGACTCCGTGGTCTACCGCATCATCGAGTCACGCCGCGCAGACCCCACGCAGAAGAAGGATCTGCTGGGCATGCTCATGGCCGCCGTGGACGAGTCCGGCGAAGGAGGCATGACCGACAAGCAGCTCCGCGACGAGGTGATAACGCTCGTCCTTGCAGGGCACGAGACCACGGCGAACCTGCTCGCGTGGACGTTCTACCTGCTGTCGTCGCGCCCGGAGATCACCGCGCGCATCCGTGAGGAGGCGAAGACGGTGCTTGGTGATCGCGATCCGGCGCTCGCAGACGTTCCGCGGCTCTCCTATACGAAGATGGTGCTGGAGGAGGTGCTACGCCTCTATCCGCCGGCATGGGCGTTCGAGCGCCAGTCCACCACCACGGACAAGCTCGGCGCGTTCGACATCAAGAAGGGCGCCATCGTCGGCGTGTCGCCGTACGTGCTGCATCGCCATCCGAAGTTCTGGGAGAACCCGGAGGAGTTCGATCCCTCTCGCTTTGCTGCCGAAAAATCCGCGACGCGAAGCCGCTACTCGTATCTGCCGTTCGGCGGCGGTCCGCGCATGTGCATCGGAAACGCATTCGCGATGATGGAGGCGCAGATCATCCTCGCGATGGTCGCGCGTGACTACGCGCTGACCGTGGACCCAACGCACCCCGTAGAGATCGACCCGCGGATCACCTTGCGCCCGCGCCATGGCATCAAGGTGACCCGCCACCGAAGCTGACGATCAGGCCTTGGCGCGCAGGCCCTTCACCACGCCGCCGGAGCCGGTGAAGATGGCGATCGCGACGCCCTGGATGCCGAGGAAGAGCGCGTCTCCCATGGGCATGTGCTCCAGCGCGACGCCCAGACCGAGATCGGCGAAGCCGTAGATGGCGCCCGCGACACCGATCGCGGTAAGGGCGACGCTGCGCGTGGCCTTCGTGAACTTCGCGCCTGCGAATCCCGCGGCGGCGAACGACAGCGCCGTCGACAGGTACCAGGCATAGCCGCCGACGCCCGGGACGTTGACGTTCAGGAAGATGACGTCGAACACCAGCGCGACGACCACGGCCACGATGCCGAACCCGAACGCGAGCGCGGACGGCATGCCGCTCGGTCCCTTGATCTTGTCGAACGCGGCCATGCCCGGCACGTTCGGCGTCATCATGCTCACACCCGCGAAGCCGAAGCCCACCGGTGCCGCCTGCGACGGCGGCGCATACGATGGCGGCGGCGCGTATGAGGGCGGCGCGTGCTGTGACGGCGGCGCGGCGTACCCCTGCTGCGGCTGATAGGCCCGGCCCGGCTGGAGCTCTGCATAGGGCTGGATGGGAGGACGCTGCGAGTAGTGCGCCTGCTGCGGGGCCTGCTGCTGCATCTGCATCTGCTGCTGCACCTGCTTCGGGCGATACACCAGCGTCGCCGGCTCCGGCGTGAGCGGTGCGCGTGACATCACGACGGTGCCCTGCGCCTGCGGCTGCTGCTGCTCGTGCGGGCCGTAGCCCTGCGGCGCATAGGGCATGGACTGGGGACGCGAGAAGCGGGGATCGTTGGGAGGGGTCATGACGACTCCTGACGCACGGACCGTACCGGCCTCACCGATCGCGAAATACCGCTATTTTACCCGATCAACATGCGCTCGGTCGGCCGTTTCGGCAACGCGTTGCCGGCAGGCCGTTGCCAGGCAGCGCCTGCCAGATGCCGCGAGCGCACGGAGGCGCGCCGTGTCGTAGTCATGCCGCGCGAAGGGCGAGCCCCGCCATTCGCTGCGCTCTGCATGGAAGAAGTCGCCGCCATAGACGTGCAGCGCTGCGAGTGGCTCGTCGCCGGCGCTCGCGATCGAGTGGATCACGTCGGCGGCATGCACCGCGACCTCGCCGGTCGCAACGAGGCGGCGCCCGGTCTCGCGCAGTCCCGCCGCGTCCGCCTCGTAGTACACGTTCTCCTCGGCGCCTGCGTACACACCAACGGCGGACACCATCGCGTGGTCGTGCGGTGGAAACGCGAAGCCCTTGGGCGTCACGAACTGCACCACGGTGAGCTCCGGACGTTCGCAGAGCACCGACACGCGCATGCCGTGACCAGGCGCAATCGCCGACACCAGAGCTGCCCGATGAACGAGCGCCTCCGCCACGACCGCCGACAGCGCCGTGAGCACGTCCGCGGCTCCCAGCGCCGCGCGACATCGCGTGACGAACCCATCCGCGTCGAACAACATGAGCGTCTCCTCAGCCCTTCTTGGTTCGCGACCGCGTCGGCTTGCGCCTCGGAGTCGCGCTCTTCTCGGCTGTATTCGTTGGCGGCGATGCTGCGAGGGCAGCGACGAGCGAGCGCGTCGCCCAGACCGCCGCAAGCTCCGCCTCTTCCTCTGTCATGCCCAGCACGTCGCGAAGCCACTGCCACATGGGCGGGTAGGAGAAGGACATGATGGGGCCGAGCGCCACGAGCAGCGCGCGATCATCGAGGTGCGGCGCCACGCCGCGCAGGTTCTCGAGCGCCGTCTCGACGTAGCGCGTGCGCGTGCGGCTGCGGTGGCCGCTCCACGATGCGGACGTCCAGATCGCCCGCAGCAAGCCCTGGTGCTTCGCGAAACGCGGGAAGCGCTCGCGCGGGACCTCGTGCAGGCGCGCGGGCACGGGCAGCGGCTCGCGCGTGCCGAGCTGCGGCAGCACCCACTCGTAGAGGGACCGCATCAGGTTGTCGACGGTTCCGAAGTTCGTGTACGCGGTGGGCGGCGTCACCCCGGCGAGCCGCGCGAGCTTCGGCAGTGTCAGCTCGGACGCTGGGTGCGACTCGAAGAATCGCGCGGCGGCAAGCAGCAGGCGCTCGCGCGTCGCATGCGCTTGCTCATCGCGCGTTCCTCGCGCCTTCGCATGCGTGGGTGGCTGTGCTCGCTTCTCGCTCATGTGCCGACGTGGCCGCGTCGCGTTTCGTGGACGATCCAGGATAGCTCAATCCGGCGGCGCCCGCCTTTTCACTTTACGATCATAAAATGAGAATGACTGTGGGGCGGTTTCCGTCTAACTTTACGATCGTAAAGCCCAACTCACAGGGCTACATGGGCTTCGCGATCCCGCGGCTGCTCTACATCTCGCTCGCCATCGACGCCATGGGTCGGCCCGGAGTGGCGTACCTGGAAGAGCCCGAGGTCGGCTACAACACGGTCCTCAACTACTGGCGCGCTGGCACAGCCGACTCCGTGAAGGTGACGGACACGAACAACGTGCAGAACGATTTCGCCACCGTGAACCTGGCGTTCGTCGGCAACAAGCCGCGCGTCGCAGCCATCCTCAGCGCTGCGCCGTCGTACGCGATCACGTACGTCAGCTCGCCCGATGACGGGACCACGTGGAACGCGCCCGTCCCGCTCCTCACCTCCGGCGGAGCGAGCTTCTACACCAGCCTCGCGGCCGGAAGCGCCGGCGAGGCGATCTCTTCGCACCACAACGGCTCGCCCTCCGACGTGTCGGTCGACGCGGGCTGCGTCACCGATCCGATCGTCGCGCGCTCGACGAACGGCGGCGCTTCGTTCTCCGGCTGCTCGCTCTCGAACACGGAGGTCGACATGAACGGCGCGCTCTCGAGCGCGTACGGCGCAAGCCGTCTCAGCGGCAAGCTCGTGCTCGTGGGCCACTCCAGCAACACCCTCGCGGACGGCGGCCCAGGCCACGGCATCGTCTACTACCAGGACCCCTGAGGACGACCCTTCGCCCTTACGGTTCTTTGCAGCAGCGCGCGCCGGTCTCTGCGCCGGCGTAGTGCGCGTCGTGTCCGATCTGGAAGCTCCTGCAGGCGTGACGGCTCGGGATCCACCATGAGCCCTTCATCACTTGCTTCCAGCCCATCTTGCCCTGCTTGCCGTCCGCGGTGACCCACTCTTCCATGTTACCCGCCATGTCGTGCACGCCGAACGGGCTCTTGCAGTCGGGGTGCGCGGAGGCGGGCGCGCGGTGGTCCTTCAGGCGGCCGGGGCGACCGAGGCCCTCGATGATGTCGGTGTTGCAGCGGTTCGAGTCACGCTCGTATCCGTACGGGTAGGGGAGCATCTCCTCGCCCTCGCAAGCGAACTGCCACTCGCTCTCGCGACACACGCGCGCGCCTTGTGATTCGCAGAGCTCCTTCGAGGACGTCCACGACATGCGGTTCCTCGGGATGTCGGAGCCCTCTTCGGTGCGCTCGGCGACGTCGATGCAGAAGCGCATGTGCACGCGCTCCTTGGACTTGCAGACGCTGGGCTTCTTGTACTCCGCACAGCGAAACTCGTGGTACGGGCTCTCCGGCGGATCGAGCCAGCGAAGACATTTCTCCTCGACGTCCGGACAGTACTCGCCCTCGACGAGGACCATGGAGGAGGGGCAGGGAGACGGCGGGCTGGTCGAGGTCGAGGTCGAGGTCGGGGTCGAGGTCGTCGTCGACTCCACCTGCGTGGCCTTGCTCGTTCCCATTCTCACGCTCGTCAGTGTCGCGCTTCCGTTCGGCTCGGCGCATGCGCTGAGAAGGACGAGTAGCGTCGCCGCTTGGTACTGCCTGGCCATGGGAAGTGCGGGGCTACCAAAGCTCGGCGCTGGCGAGAACCCTGAATCGACCTACGTGCAGGGGTGCAATCGGTTCAGTGGGTGGTGAATGGATTATCCAGATGATCCCGTTTTGATCGATCGCGGCCGCGCAAGTGGCTGGAATGAAACCGTTCCAGTGCCGGCATATCGGTTGCTTGGTTTGTCTCCCAACAGAGACATCGTCTCTCCTTGGAGGTCTATTTTGAAGCTTCGTCAGGTACTGCCGCTCGGTGCTCTCGTCCTCGCCGCCTTCGCGTCCGGCTGCTCTTCCAGCAGCACTGATCAGTCCACGCAGGACACCCCCGACTTCGAGACCCCCAAGGCCGTGAGCCTTCGGCCCGAGTCGATCAAGGCGAACCAGCACTTCGCGAACTCCGTCTCCGTGGAAGACGGGCGCCTCGTCCTCACCATGGACGCAGACAACGAGACCACGATGTCTACGGTGAAGGTGGGCACCATCATCGCCGGCAACCGCGACACCGCCACGCCCGACCTCACGACGTCGAAGAACCCGTACGGCTTCCTTCGCCGCGTCCTCGACATCTCCCGCAGTGGCAACACGGCGATCCTCACCACGGAGCAAGCGAACCTCGAAGACTGGATGGAAGAGGGCGACATCTTCATGGGCGACGGCCAGCGCTCGATGTTCGAGGAAGGCCCGACCGGAACGCAGAGCGCGAACATCCACATCCTCGGCGGCTCCTCGGGCGGCGCGCAACCTGGTTCGACGGAGGGAGGGTCGGTCGAGGGCAAAGACGTCTCCGATCCTACGAAGAAGGTCACGGTCCGTCCGTTCGCGAAGATCAGCAACACGAAGTGGGCGCTCAACGCCAAGTACGACGGCGAGTTCAAGCTCCGCAAGGCGTGGTTCGTCCCCACCGGCGTGAAGCGCGCAAAGGCACTGCTCACGATGGACCCGACCGTGTCCGCCGACATCGAGATCGGCGTGCGCGTGACCGGCGGCGGTCTCGCGATCGGCGGCCCGAACGGCTACCCGGTCGCGTCGATGGACAAGTCGTGGAACGGAACGTCGGTCATCATTCCGCTCGAGGCAGGCATTCCCCTCACCGTCCGCTTCACGCCGCAGTTGAAGTGCGCCGTGAGCCTCCAGGGCTCGGCCTCGGTGAAGTTCCGCGCGCAGCTCCAGGTCCACGCCGCGGCCGGCTTCCTGTACGACGGCTCGTTCCACGATCTCAGTCAGGCACCGTCGCTCAACCCGAGCTTCCTGCATCCGGTCAGCGGCAAGGTCGAGATCGACGGCACCGCGGAGTGCGACCTCCTCATGGTGCCCGCCGTGCTCGCGTTCGACGCCGTCGGCCTCGAAGGCAAGGTCGGTCCGTACGTCTCGCTCAACGCGAACGCATGCGTCATGTACGACGCGATCACCGCGAAGACGACGCTGGGCCTGGACGCCTACGAGCAGCACGGCCTCTACGGCGAGTTCGCCGGGCGCGTGCAGGTCCCCGTCCTGGGCGTTGGCAAGGACTTCAGCCTGCTCACGTGGCACGGCCTGAAGAGCAAGCCCGCCTACATCTTCGGCGACGCGAACACCTGCAACGTCCAGTCGAAGGACAGCTGCACAGGCAAGAAGGACGGCTTCTACTGCAGCGAGCTCGTGAGCTACTCCGGCTACTACTGCAAGGGCGGGTCGATCGCCGAGGGCCGGCAGTGCGACGACGTCACGAAGACCTGCAAGAGCGGCGACACGAACAGCATCACCTGCCAGTGAGTGTATGCTGGGGTGATGGACCCCGCGTTCGAGGACGCGCTCACCCAGGCATGCGAGGAGATGGGCTTGCAGGAGTGGTACCGCTCCTGCGTGAAGCCACTGCTCAGTCAGCCACGCGAGCAGTGGCCCACGTGCTGCGGCGGGGTGTGCGAGCCCTGCAATCAGCGCCTGGTGATGGTCGCCGAGCGGGTTCTAGAGCTCATATCGACCCGGTAGCGCAGTTCGGATAGCCTGGGGGAGCGCGCGCCGTCGTGCTCCCTGAGGACCACCGATGTCATTCGAACAAGCAGAAGAAGCGCTGAAGGCGCTGTCGACGCTCCTCACCGAGCATCCGGACGCAGCAGACTCGGTCGTGCTCCGCTGGCAGAGCAATGCTCGCGCGCCCGTACCCCTCGCCGACCAGGCGCTCGCGCTGGTCGATCGCATCGCGGCGACGGTGCCTGCGCTCACAACGAACGAGGCCAGTGTCGCGTCGCTCGGAATGTTGCTCGCGGGGCCAGAGGGGCAGACTCTGCTCGAGTTCCTGTCTGCCGCGGTAGCGCACCGAGAGCTCCGCATGTCGCACCTCCTGGCGGCTGCCGCCAAGCGGCCCGAGCTGCGCGAACGCGCCGTCAAGATCGCTCGCGGGCGCGTTGTGGAGGGTCCGCTGGCGGATGCGCTCGCATGCGCGCCGCTTCTGGGCGACGGCACGGCGCTGGAGCTGCCGGAGAACGCGCAGGCGCGTGCCCGTCTGGAGATCCTCATCTGGGAAGCAGGCGCAAGCGCGCTGGAGACGCCCGCGCTCGGACCGTGGCTGTTCGGCTCGGCCGAGACGTTCGAGACGATGATCCACGCGCCCGCCCGCGGCACGTTGCGTGGACGCGTGCTCGCCGCACGTTGCCTCGAGGTGAGCATCGGAGGACTCCCGCCCACGGCGGATCAGATGCTCGTCGGTCGCACGCTGCAGGTGCTGCAGCCGCTGCTCCTCCACCCGGAGCCGCTGGTGTGGGTCCATGCCGCGCGTGCGCTCGGTCGCTTGACGGGCGCATTCGAGCAGATGGAAGGTACGCTGCTCGACTGGGTCCTCGGCGAATCCAAGCTGCTGCGGCAGCGCGCGATCACGGCGTTCGCATCTCTGCCGGCGCAGCGACTCGCGTTCCTCGGCGGGCAGCTCAACGCCATCCTCGTTGCCCCCGACGAGGAGGGCTGGGTGCTCGGCGCCATCGCCGCCGCCACTCCCTATCTCTTCTTCGAGCGTCGCCAGGCCTGGGACAAGCTCGCCAAGCGCATCCTCGCGGGCGACGGCGGTGCGATCTCCGCGCGTGCGCTCGCGCGGGGCCTCGGAACTCTGTGGCGCCGCGGTGTGCATTCCGAGCGCGATGCGATCGAGCCCACGCTCCGCGCGCTACGGCACTCCGCGCGCATGATGCGCACCACCACCCTGGATGAGTCACGCCGCTGGATCGAGGTCATCGCCCTCACGGACGTGGTGGACGACGCAGAGCGCGACCCGCTCGACCTCGAGCTCGGGCTCGAGAACCTGATGCGCATGGCCGCGCAATACGACGACGAAGAGGCTGACGCACGCGCGGCTCGCTGCGCCGGCTCGCTGCTTCCCACATTCCAGGAGGCGCGCAAGATCGTGTTCGGCACGGGCAAGCTGCGTCATCGCGCCGCTGCCATCAATGCGCTCGAGGCCTCCGCGCGCGCGTTCGCGCTGCGCCTCTGGAGCCCGCTGCTCCTCACGCGTCCCGCAGGCGAGCCCATCGACGAGCCCGATCTCGAGGAGACCTGGAAGTCCCTCGCGCGCGCGCCGTCGGAGATCCTGGATCTCGTGAAGGAGTCTCGTCCCACGGTGGATGCGGATCTCGCGCCCGGCCTCCCGCTCGAGGTGCTGGCGATCCGTCTTGGTGGCTACGCGCTCGACGCGTGTGGTGAGGACGACAGCCTGGGCCCTGGACGCGGCCCCACGGCGCACGACACGTGTCTGTGGCTTCGCAAGATCCACGGCCTCGCAGACGGCTCGCGCGAGCTACCGACCGCGCTCAAGAACGCGCTCTCTTCGCTCTTCTGGCGCCTCGTCGACACCACGCGCGGCACGTCGCTCGGCGAGGTCGACGACGTTCGATGGCTCGGCCCGTTCGCGGCGTGGTGGGCGCTCGTCATCGATCGTCCGGCCATGCTCACGCAGCTCGGAACCGCGCTCCCCATGATGGCACCGGAGGCCCTCGCATCGTGCTGCGATCGCGCGGAGGTGCTCCGCACGACCGTGTCAACGGGGCATGCGGACGGCGTGTGGGGACACGCGGCGGCAGAGGCGCTTGTGTCGCTCCATGCAGAGGACACGGAGCTCGCCGTCGCGCTCGGTGGTCTCGCTCGCTCGCTGGACGCGTTCAAGGTCGCGGCCGGTCCGAAGCAGGGCCTCGACGTACTCTGCGTCGGCCTCGTGGCCGCGGCGAATCGCCTTCAGGGCGCGCTCGCCAATCCCGTGAAGGCGCTGCACCCCGCCGGCGACGAGAGCGGCGATGACTGGCTCACCAAGAGCACCATCGACAACGCGCCGCGCGTCGCAGCCCTGGTCGCGCGTGCGATCCGTGCGCGGGAGCTCTCACTGCTCGACGTCTGGTTCGCGTCGCTCGGACCCATCACCTCGCAGCTGCTCGAAGGGGCGATCTCCGCTGCCATTCGACGCACGCCTCCCCCGCCGCCCAAGCCGAAGAAGAACGAGCCGAAGGTGGTCGAAGGCTACGAGCTGGTGAAGCCGCTCGGCGAAGGAGGCATCGGCTCCGTGTGGCTCGTGCGCAAGCCCGGGGCGGATCGCTTCTTCGTCCTCAAGATCCCCAAGGCCGAGGCGCTCGCGAGCGCGACCGACTTCGAGCGAGAAGGCATCCTCGCTTCGTTCGTCGAGGAGGCGCGCGCGCTCGCCGGCCTCTATCACCCCAACGTCGCGAACATCATCGATCGCGGCGTGTCGCAGGGCGTTCCGTTCCTCGTGCTCGAGTACCTGATCGGCGCCGATCTGAAGCAGTACGCGAGCGCGAAGAACATGAGCCTCTTCGAGCTCCGCCACGTCGTCAGCGAGTCTTGCGCGGGCCTCGCGGCGCTCCACGGCGCAGGCCTGGTCCACCGTGACGTCAAGCCCGCGAACATCTGGCTGCGTCTGCCGCTCGCGGGCGGCGAGCGCTTCGAGCCAGAGAAGCATCGCGATCCTGCGCGCGCGCAGCCGCTGTCCGCCGTCGTCATCGACTTCGGCATGGTCCGCGCGATCCGTGTTCCGCCGGACGCCGCTGGTCGCTTCGTTGCCGGCACCGCTGGCTACATCGCGCCGGAGCAGGTGCTCGATCCGATCGAGCTCGATCCGCGCGCGGACGTCTACGCGCTTGCGGGCACCATCTACAACGTGACCACGGGCCGCGCGTTCTTCGACGAGATCGAGAGCCCGCGCGACCGCATCATGGCGCACATGCGTCGCGACCCGTTCGAGGACGTGGGGCTCCTGAAGCCGTTTCCCGCGGCGATCGCGAAGCTGCTGCGCGCGGCTACCGCGAGGGATCCGAAGGATCGGCCGTTCCCCCTGGAGCTGGGGCGCGAGTTCGCTTCCTCACTGTGACAGCCGTTCATTCCGTTCATTCCGTTCATTCCGTCGAGAAATAGCTGTAAATTCCCCGCATCTCGTCGCCGGGGCTGCGGGGAAGTTGGCGCTCGCAGGGGCGATGGTCCACGCTTAAGGTATGCGGGTGGGACCATCTCGTGTGCTCGTTGCGTCTTCGATACTGCTGCTAGCTGCGGCTTGCCACACGAAGGAGCCGCCGCCCACGGACGCCAGCGCGACGACGAAGATCGCGCCGTCGGACGTCGATGCTTCGGCGGCTTCTGATGGCGGCGGCGCGGATGCGGCTCGTGTGAGCGGGGCGTGTCCCGCCGACATGATCTTGATCTCCGGCAGCTACTGCCCGAATCCGGTGCATGTCTGTCTGAAGTGGATGGACCCGCGGGACAGCCAGTACTGGGACTACAGATGTGCAGAATACAAGCAACCCGCGACCTGCAATGGCGCGCGCGCGGACAAGAAGTTCTGCATCGATCGCGAGGAGTACCAGAAGGAGGGCGACACGCTTCCGCTCGCGCATCAATCGTGGACCTCGGCCGGCGCGATCTGCACGGCGCAGGGCAAGCGGCTCTGTCTCGAGAGCGAGTGGCAGTTCGCATGCGAGGGCGACGAGATGCGCCCCTACCCGTACGGGTTCAAGCGCGGTGACTCCACCCTCTGCAACATCGACCGCATGGACCTGGGAAAACCGAACGCGGGCCTGCGCGACAATCGCGCGCCTCTCTCTGCGCACCCGCAGTGCCTCTCGCCGTTCGGCGTGCACAACATGAGCGGCAATGTGGAGGAGTGGGTCACGCAGGACCAGGGCGTAGCGCCGCAACGCAGCTCGATGAAGGGCGCGTGGTGGCTCCCAGGAAAGAACACGTGCCGCGCGCGCACCATCGGTCACGGTGAGGTGTACGAGGGCGCGCAGGTGGGCATCCGCTGCTGCGGCGAGCCGGCGCGGTCAGCGAGCGAAGGCCACTGAGAACGCGTGCCCTTCCGGCATCGGCGCCTCGATCTGTGGATCGCCGAGGTCGTTCGAAATGATGCGAAACGAGCGCACGGCGGTGGTGGCGCCCGCGTCAACACCGGGGAGCAGACCGCCGATCACGTAGAGCCGCCCGCGAAAAACGACGGCGCTGGGCCCGCTCAGGCCGACCGGCACCTTCGGGGTCATGGGGATGAGCGACGCGGCATTCGTCCCGGTGACCGAGAACGAGTAGATCGTGCCGGAACCGCTCGCGATGCCCGGGACCACATAGACGGTGGTGCCGTCGCTCGCGGCGGCAATGTCCGTATCGCCGTACGGCGCGTTCGCCTTCCACGTCGCGTCTCCGTCCTTCGCCGTGTAGACCGCGCCCGCGCCGATCGCGACCATCGTGTTGCCGATCATCGCGCCTGCGCCGCGTGACATCCCGGGAGGAAGGAGAGGTGGTGCCCCGTACCGCTCGGGCTCTCCGTTGGCAGAGACCCTCCACAGCGTGGCCGTGTTGAGCACGCTGCCGTCGGGGCTCTCACCGCCAGCGACGAAGAATGACTGGCCGTTGGAGCCATAGATCGAGCGCCAAGCCTGGATGGCGGACACGCCCGTCGCGGTGTTGAACGGCGGCAAGAGCGCGCCGCCGCCGTCGAAGCGCGCGAAGTACACGGCGTCTCCGAACGTTGCGCCACCAGTCGATTTCAGACCACCCAGGTAGACGGCGAGATCTCCGATCGCCGCACCAGCCGGAGCCGACACCGTTCGCGGAATGTTGAACAGGTGCTTCCAGTCGCGCAGCTTGCCATCGCACTGGATCGTGGCGCGAAGCACGCTCGTGGGCTCGCCATAGTTGACGCCGGGACCCTCACTCTGGCCGGCGAGCACGTAGAGGCCGCCGGATTCGTTGGTCACCGCCGCGGCGCATGCGTCGTCGGGCTCCACCTTGGCATCCGCGATGGCTTCGGCATCCGTGCCCCCCCCGTCAATGGCGTTCGGGCTTCCGTCGCCTGAATCCAGCTGTTCGTTCCCTCCGCTCGTGTCGGAGCCCGAGAAAGCGGAGCACGCGGCCACCACTGCTGCGCCGGTGAGCAAGGTCACGAGGAGCCACGTGGACGATCTGGCCATCTCCGCGACTCTAGCGGAGGGCCCGCCCCGATCAAAGGAGCGTCGTGATGCTTGCGTGGCGGCCGACCCCGTGTATCGTCCGCGACGTGCCGTACACGTATGCCTTCCCGCGACCGGCGGTCACCGCGGACGTCGTCATCTTCTCGATCCGGGCAGGTGAGCTCTCGGTCCTCCTCATCAAGCGTGGTGAGCAGCCGCACAAAGGCGCGTGGGCGCTGCCCGGCGGGCACGTGGAGCCGAACGAGTCACTCGAGAAGGCAGCGGCGCGCGAGCTCGCAGAGGAGACCGGCGTGTCCAACCTGCCGTTCGAGCAGCTCGGTGCATTCGGCGACCCCGGGCGGGACCCGCGCGGTCACTACGTGACTGTTGCATACTACACGTATGTTGGGGCCGAATCGATCCGCGCGAAGGCCGGGGACGACGCGAGCGCGGTCGCCTGGCACCCGATCAGCACGCTGGATCTGTCACCGGATCCGAACGCCAAGGTGCGCGCGGCCGCCGCCAAGGGCAAGCGACGGAACCCGAAGGATCCCCCGTTGCTCCTCCAGCTGGCGTTCGACCACGCGAGGATCCTGACTCACGCGATCGACCGGCTGCGCGAGCGCTTGCTCGAGCCCCAGCGGCCCGCGCGCTTCCATCTGGTCCCGCCCAACTTCACCATCGCGGAGATCCGTCGCGTGTACGAGGTCATCTTCGGTCGCGAGTTCAATCCGCGTTCCTTCAAGACCGCGATGCTCGCGCGCGATTTCGTGGAGCCCGTCGCGGCGCCTGGCGCGAAGGGCAACGGGGCCTTTCGAGCGACGAAGAGCGCGCAGGTGCTCTACCGTTTCAAGCATGCGCCCCGGCGTCGCACGCTCGACGACTGACCCGCGATCGGGGTAGAGTCGACCTCATGCGACGACATCGGCTCGACCGGCTCAGCAAGCTCGCCCAGGGCGCAGCTGTCATCTCCATGGGTGTGCTCACGGCTGCCTGCGACAAGACCGGCGGTGCCAAGCCGGAGGAGCCCATTCACACCAACGCCACCGCGGAGCCGCCGCACGTGAACGCGACGGCCACGCCCACGCCCACGCCCACGCCCACGGCCACGCCCTCTGGCGCCCCCTCGGCAGCTGTGCCTGCCACGCCGGCCACGCTGAACCCGTCCAGCGTGCCGCACACGGTCAACGCGCCTCCGACGCCTCCCACGCCGAAGTCCTCGAAGTAAGCCATGCCGTTCGCGCTGCGGCGCACCACTGCCGAGGCGGATGGGCCGCTCGCGCTCACGACCGTTCACGACGAGATCGCCGCGCCACGCAAGGGCAGGGTCGACTTCGAGGCGTTTCGCGCGGGCGACTACGCGCCTCGTGCGCTGGAGCTCGCCGCGCACGCCTGGAGCACGCGCGCGCTTCAGGAGTACTACTCGCTGGCGCTGTTCACGCAGCTCTCTTCGCAGCTGCATGTGATGGGCGTTCCGCTGGACTGGTGCGGAGCCTTCGCGCGCATGATCGAGGACGAGGTGCGCCACACCGACCTGTGCCTTCGCATGTGCGACGCGCTCGGGCGGCCCGCGAGCCCCGTCATCGACGAGACCGAGCTGCACCTTGCCTCCGACCGCACCCTTCCGTGCCACGTGCGTGATGTGGTGCTGTCTGCGTTCTGCATCGGAGAGACGATCAGCGGCACCATGTTTCGCCGCGCGATGAAGGCCGCCACGGTGCCGCTCGCGAAGGAGGTCATCGCCGCCATCCTGGTCGACGAGACCTTTCACGGCGAGGCCGGGTGGGAGCTGCTCGCGCTCCTGCTCCGCGGCATCTCTCTCGACGATCGCGCCGTGCTTGTTCGTCGCATTCCAGCGCTCTTCGCGCACTACCTCCGGCTCTGCGGTGCAACGCGCGGGCCCACGTGGGCGCGCGGGGCCGAAGAAACGGAGCCCGCACCCAACTTCGGCACGCTCACGGAGGCCGGATATGCACGCGCGTACTGGGACTCCATGGAAGAGGACATCGTCCCCGCCCTCTCCGCGCTGGGTCTGGTAGAAGCCGTGTCCGCCTACGAGGCTCTCCTCGTGGACGCTCCCCAGCCATGATCAGTATTCAACGCCTCGGAAAATCCTACGGCGGGCGCACACTCTTCGAAGAGGTGTCGCTCGAGCTCAACGAGGGCTCGCGCTACGGCCTCGTAGGCGCGAACGGCTCCGGCAAGACCACGTTCCTCAAGTGCCTGTCCGGCGACGAGCCGCAGACGGATGGCAGCTACACGTTCCCATCGCGCTCGCGCGTCGGCGTGCTTCGTCAGGATCACTTCCTGGACGACGAGCAGGTGATCCTCGACCTCGCGATGATGGGCGACAAGGACGTGTGGGACGCTCTGCAGGAGCGCACGCGCATCATCGACCACGCCGAGGGCGATCCCTCGCGGCTCGCGGATCTGGAGCATACGATCTCCAACGCCGGCGGCTACACGCTCGAGGCGCGCGCCTCCTCCATCCTGGAGGGTCTCGGCATTCCGGTCCCCTCGCACAGGCAGAAGCTCTCCACGCTATCCGGCGGCTTCAAGCTGCGCGTGCTTCTCGCGCAGGTGCTCGTGGGCGGACCCGACGCGCTCTTGCTCGACGAGCCCACGAACCACCTGGACATCCTCTCCATCCGCTGGCTCGAGAAGTTCCTCGCCGGTTATCGCGGCTGCGCGATCGTCATCTCGCACGACCAGCGCTTCCTCGACAACGTGGCCACGCACATCCTGGACGTGGACTACGACACCATCACGCAATACACGGGAAATTACCGTCGATTCGTCGCCGAGAAGACCGCGGTGCGTGAGCGCAAGGAAGCCGAGAACGCGCGCAAGGAGAAGATCATCGCCGACAAGATGGCGTTCGTGGAGCGCTTCGGCGCGAAGGCCACGAAGGCGAAGCAGGCGCAGAGCCGGCTCAAGCAGATCGAGAAGATCGAGGTGGAGGAGCTGGCCCAGAGCTCACGCCGCGCGCCGTACTTCCGCTTCACGCCGGAGCGCCCGAGCGGTCGCGACGTGCTCGACATGAAGGGCATCTCGAAGGCCTACGGCGACAAGCAGGTGCTCACGGACGTGTCGATCACGGTGCGTCGCGGCGAGAAGCTCGCCGTCATCGGTCCCAACGGGTTGGGTAAGTCCACGCTGCTCAAGATCATCATGGGCATGGACGCGGATTCTGGCACCGTGCGCTTTGGTCACGAGACGAAGGTCGGCTACTTCGCGCAGGACCACGGTGAGCTCTTGCCGGACGGCCCGATCAAGCCCCTCGATTTCATCTGGAACGAATGCCCCACCGAGCCCACGACCTACGTTCGCGGTCAGCTTGGGCGCATGCTCTTCTCCGGCGACGACATCGACAAACCGATCCGCGCGCTGTCCGGCGGTGAGGCCGCGCGCCTCATCTTCTGCAAGATCATGGTGCAGAAGCCGAACGTGCTGGTCCTGGACGAGCCCACGAACCACCTGGATCTGGAGTCGATCGACGCGCTCATCGAGGGCCTCAAGGTGTTCGACGGCACCGTCATCTTCGTCTCGCACGACCGCGCGTTCGTCTCCGCGCTCGCCACGCGCGTGCTGGAGGTCCGCAAGGAAGGGCCGCGCGATTTCCCTGGAACCTACACGGAATATCTCGAGCGCTGCGGCGACGACCACCTGGACGCGAACGCCGTGATCGCTGTCAGCAAGGCCGCCAAGGGCGACAAGAGCGGCGACAAGCCTGGCGACAAGAGCGGCGACAAGGTCGGCGACAAGCTGGGCACGAAGAACGGAGCGGACGCCGAGGGGCTCTCCTGGGAGGAGCAGAAGAGGCGCCGCAACAGGAAGAACTCGCTGCCCGCGCGCCGCGACAAGCTGCTCGTGGAGATCGAGACCTGCGAGGCGCGCAAGAAGGAAATAGACGCGCTCTTCGCCTCTCCCGGCTTCTTCGAGCGCACGCTGAAGGGCCAGGTCCTCGCGCTCCAGGAAGAGGACAAGAAGCTCGCGTCGGACGTGGAGGCGAAGATCAAGGAGTGGGAAGAGATTGAAGCCGAGCTCGGCCAGGAGCAGGTCTAGTCAGAGCCTGCGCGACGACCTCGAAAAGCGGAGCGCCCGCGAAGCCTCTCGGCCGCGCGGGCGCCATCACTGCTCTCGCGCTCGCACTTGTCGAAGGCTCAGGCCTTCTTGAGGTTCTCGTTCGCGAAGTCCCAGTTCACCAGGTGGTTCAGGAAGCACTCGATGTACTTCGGGCGGAGGTTCCGGAAATCGATGTAGTATGCATGCTCCCAGACGTCGATCGTGAGGATCGCCTTCTGGCCATGCTTCATCGGCAGGTCCGCGTTGCCCGTCTTGGTGACGGAGAGCTTGCCGGCCTTGTCGGCGACGAGCCACGCCCAGCCGGAGCCGAACTGCGTGGTGGCGGCCGCGGTGAACTCCTCCTTGAACTTGTCGAACGAGCCGAAGTCACGCGTGATGGCCGCTGCGATGTCGCCCGTGGGGGCGCCGCCGCCACCCGGCTTCATCGAGTGCCAGTAGAACGTGTGGTTCCAGATCTGGGCGGCGTTGTTGAAGACGCCCGCCTCGGAGCTCATGATGATGTCCTCGAGGGACTTCTCGGCTTCGGGCTTGCCCTCGAGCAGCTTGTTCAGGTTCGTCACGTAGGCGTTGTGGTGCTTGCCGTGGTGGAACTCGAGCGTCTCGGCGGTGATGTGGGGCGCGAGCGCGTCCTTCGCGTACGGCAGTGCGGGGAGGGTGAAAGCCATGTGCTCTCTCCTTTGCGGAATGGTTGGGGTTTGGGCCCGCAACAAGACCACGCTGCCCTGGCAGTGTCAACGCACGCCCCTCACGCGCCTCCCGTCACTGGGACTTGAGCACGACCGCACCGAGGCCGCCCGTCAGCGTGATGCTCGCCGCGCCGGTGCCCGCTGTGCCGTGACCCTTGCCGCTGACGACATCGGGGAACGCCTTGGTGTCGATGTCCGTCGCGGTGTTCGCGGAGAGGGTGATGAGGTCCGCCGCGAAGTTGCTCGGGACGGCGAGCGAGACGCCGAAGCCACCCTTCAGCGACACATCCGACCCCTTCGCGGGCGTGTGCGACGCCGTGATGTCACCCGCGCCGTTGTCGTCGATGCTGAGCGAGCCGATCGTGCCGCTCACTTTCACGTCACCAGAGCCCGCCTTCACGACCAGCGGAAGCGGCTTCATCGCGGTTCCAGAGGGCACCGTGATCTGCAGCGCATCGCAGCCAGAGTTGTCGCCCTTGGAGGTGCCGTGTGATGAGCCGTGCCCGCACGTGACCGTGATGCCGTTCGCGTCCTCCGTGATCACGAGCGTGGCGACCACGTCGGCCATCGAGAGCTCCGCGCTCGCCTGGTCCGCTTCGTCCGCGTACGCGGCGGTGCGTCCCGTCACGCTGACCTTGGTCGCCGTGGGATCGCCGGTGATGGTGAGGCCGCTGCCATTGCCCTGCGTGTTGATCGAGGCGTCGTTGATCGTGATCGTCTGACCAGCCCAGTCGGTCTTGCTCGACTGAGCGGGGATGTCCTTCACGTAGCGCGGCTGGGACTTCGCGGTCACCGCGACGCTGCAGCCAGTGACCAGTGACAGACCAAGAACCAGGGGAAGAACGAGCGTTCGCATTTTAAAAAGGCCTCCGAGCCGAAGGGGTGCAATCGGGTGAGACGGTCGAGCATAGCTCTTCATTCACCACGCCCATTCGAGGGGGTGGAGGGAAGGCGCGTCAGGCGCTGCCGCGACGCGGTTTTTCGGCGGAGTCCATGGACTCCCATGTAGTCATCATGGTGGGCGCGTCGTCGTCCTCGAGAGACTTCTCCGTGTCGGGCGCATGGGGAGTCTGCATCGCCGGGGGAAGATCGGAGTCGAGCTGGAGTGACAGGAGCTCCGCGGCCTTCGACGGCGCCATCGCAGCAAGCTGGTAGGGACGCGCAGGCACGCGCGAGGCCGGCGGCGGTAGCGTGCGCCTCGGCATCGGGGGCGGCGTGGCGGACACCAGCGTCGCGTTGGGGCGAAGCGGGAGGGGTGCCTTGGAGGAGGCGGGCTTGCTCGTGGAGGGCGGCGCGGCGGACGCACGCTCACGCTGCTGCGGCGGCGAGATCGGGGAGATGCTCGGACTGACGCGAGGCGCCATCATGATGAGTGCATTGTCCAGCATGTCACCCGTGAGCGCGGCGAGCGGCATCGTATGGTCCGGCGAGACGAACGGCGGCGGCGCTGGCGTGAACGCTGCGAACTGCGGCATCGGCGCGGTCATCGGCTGCGTTTCAGGGTGTGACGACCACGCAGCCATCTGCGGCGGTTGAATCACCGGCATCGGCGCGCGAGGCGGCAGCGTGACTGCGCTCTTCGTGGGCTGCATCAGCACGTAGAGGGCCGCGGCGCTGAGCAGCACCAGGCCAACGACTCCGATCACGATAAGGACCCACCATCCACTCAGCAGCGGCGAAAGACCCATTGGCTCCATCCTCTCAAGAGGCGCTCGTCGAATGCGGCGCCGTGTTCGTTCGCAGCGGAAGTTTGCACGGAAACTGGAACACGCAAGGAACCTTTCGAGGTCGTCAGGATCATCCGACGTGGGCACACATCAGGCCAGCGTCCCCGCCGCCGCCATTCCGATCGGCCAGCCCATGGAGTACCGGGCATTGACCTCGCTCCGTGGCTGGAGCGTCGGCTGATCGCCCTCCCCGACGTAGACGAACGCGTCGATGCCGAACGCCCCGAAATAGGACGCCCCGTGCAATGCGACTCCGACCGTCGTGAGCTCCGCGCGCAGGGCGTGTTCGTGGATGCGGGCCGGATGATCTTCGGGGAGCGGCAGGGTGGCGAGCCAGGCGCCGCGCGCGTCGCATCGCTGGTGAACTAGTTCGCCCGCGGAGAGCGTGCCGTCTTCAGCGAGCGAGCCGTGCAATCCGAGCTCGATTGTGATGTGCACGTTCGGCTCGATCTGCACGCCGCGATCGCGCGCGATGCTTGCCTGCACGAATGCCTTGTCTGCGGCGTCGAGCGCGCCGCACGTGAGCACCCGCTGGCCGCGGCCTGCCATCCCGAACGCGCGCTTCACACGCCATGTGGAGGACAACGCAGAAGTCGACGCGAGATGCGCGAGGGCTGCGTCGAGGTCCGTGACGAACGCAGCGCCGGGCAGCGTGGGACCGAGCGACGCCGCGAATGCGCGCCCGTTCACGCGTCGAATCACTTCGAACGACGGATGCGCCACCGGCTCGGCGCCCGCGCGCCGCAGCATGCCGAGCGCGCGCGGCGTGGGACAGAACGCGAAACCCGGGAGCGGCGCCAGAGTCGCCGACACGGCGGTGCCCGCGAGCGTGTCATCATCCACGAGGAGGTCGCCGTCGCGCAGCAGTGTGCGTGCGAGCGCGGCGACATGCGGGCGCATCGCCTCCTTCACGCGCAACGTTGGCGCGTAGCCGGGGCTCGCCGCGAGCTCCTCGTCCGCGTCGAGGTTCAGGACGAAGGCGCGCCGGGTGTCCATGCTTCGAGCTCGTCCTGGAAGGAGGCAGGCTGCCCCGCCCGTGTGCGCGCGTCACGACGTAACGGAAGTCCGCGCATGAGGAGCGGCGTGAGCGGCTCGGGAAGCGCGCGGCGCCAGGACTCGAACGTGAGCTCACCGCCAAACTCCGTGAACCACCGAACGCCGAAGCGCACGTGCGCGATCTCTTCCAGTCCCACGAGCTCCTGCACGCGCGCGCCCGGTTCATCACCGACGGCGCGGAACCGCGCAGCGAACGACGCGCTGTGCTCGAGGTTTGCGCTCTCCAATCCGAGCCCCATGAGCGCGACGAACGCGAGCGGACCCGCACACGTTGGCACGCGCTGCCAGAACCAGTCGCGCACGGTGAAGTCGCCGATGCGATGTCCGAGCCGCTCGATCACCGTGGCGTACATGTGCATGTGCCGGATCTCGTCCTCGGCGATGCGAAGGAGCCCCGCACGAAACTCCCGCGGGGTGTCGGGGAACGCGAGCAACGCCCACGCCATGAGCTCCGCCGCCTGGAGCTCGTGGTGGAAGAACGCATGAAGCGCCTGAGCGCGCCCGCGCGCCGTCGAGAGCCCACGAGCCTTGCCCGCGCGCGAGAGCACGACGAGCTCCGAGGGCCGTCCGGGAGCCGCGAGACGACGAGCGACCGGCCCTTCCTCCCAGACGTCCGGCAGCGGTGGAGGTGCACACTTCAGATCGAGCGACGTACCCAGGATGTAATCCCAGGCCCAACGCTCCACAGTCCCTGGCGCCGGCGCCTCCACGGCCTCACTTCTAGCACCGGCGGGCGAGATCCGCGTATTCAATGCAGTATGCATTCACTTGCAGGAGAGATTCGTAGCCAGAGGCGAGCCTCACCGCGCGAACTCTCCCTCTACGCAATGAAGCTCCAACCCCCGAAAGGGGGGAAGGAGCTTCGGCGGAGAGAGAGAGATTCGAACTCTCGGAACCCTTGCGAGTTCACATGATTTCCAATCATGCACCTTCGGCCACTCGGTCATCTCTCCGGTGCTGCGGGGAAGGCGCTTAGCACGGGCGAAACGAAAAGGGGAGCCCGCTCACAAACCCCACAAGCGCAGCGCCGCCAGCGTGTCCGCGTCGATCGTCGCAGGCTCGCGCGCGGGCGCCTTCTCCACCGGGTTCAGCGACTCGAAGAGGAAGGTGTGCAGCGCGTGCGCGGCGATCGGATGGGTCGCGCGCACGTCCGTCGTGCATGCCGGCTCCAGCTCCAGTGAACAGAGGCGGCCTTCACGCGCCGAGATGCCGGAGAGCACGAACGGCCCCATGCGTCCGGAGAAGCGCGTCCCGTGGAGCGCAAGCCTCCCACGCCCGTCATCGGACTCCTGCGTGCTCGCGAGCGCCCACAGGTCACGCCCGCGGAAGCTTGTAGGTGCGACCAACCCCAGCCCGGAGAGCGCCGTCACGGCGACGTCCGCCGCGCTGGTCGGCGTGACCACGTGCGCACCGTCCGAGAGCCCCGGTGGCGCGATGTAGAGCGGCACGTGGAGCAGCTGCTCGTCGAGCGTGTCAGGGTCACCAAACGGCACGTGCGCGGTCTCGTCTGCCGCCAGATCAGCGGTCACCATCAGCAACGTGCTGCCGTCGCGTCCGCTCGCGCGCAGGCTCTCGAGCAGCTGACCGAGCGCCTTGTCCTGTCGCGTGAGCGCAAGGTCCGCAAGCGCCCACGCACGTTCGCGATCTGCGTCCTGGAAGCGCAGCATGGGCGGTACGCGCCGCGCGCGGCTCATGAGCTCCGCTGCGTGTCGGGGCTCCAGGCCGCCGGCGTAGCCGGTGGGCGCCATGTCCTTCAGATCGTCCGCGGACGCCTCCCATGGCGGGTGCGCGCCGCGCGCGTGGATGACCACCAGGAAGCGCCCGTCCTTGCGAGCCTCGATGAACTTCGCTGCGTCCTCGAAGACCTTCGTGGGAGGGACGTCCTCTTGCGGTGGGTGCGACTCGAACGTGCCGAAGCCGCGGTCGAAGCCGAACGCCTTCCCCGTGAGCGGGTTCGCCGTGAAGTAGGCGGTGTCCACGCCCGCCTGTCTGGCTGCGTCCGCGATGGTCGTGACGGACGCGGGAAGACGCGCGCTCTGATCGAGCACGCCATGCATCCGCGGCGTGACGCCAGTGAGCATGGAGGCGAGCGCGCCGGACGCGAGCGTCGTCGAGCTCCGGTGGTCGTCGAAGACGAACGCGCGCTTGGCGATCGCGGAGAGGGCGGGCAGCGCGATCCGTCCGCCATAGCCCGGCACGGCGCGTGGCGACAGCTCACCCATCACGATGAGCACCACGCCGTTCACCTTCGCGCGCGCGACCTGCTCGGTGACCCTCGGCAGCGGCCGCCGGAGCCTGGGCTCAGCGAGCAGCGCGCGCGCGCCTTTCGCGGCACGCGTCACCACGAGCGAGACCTGACCAATCGCGTCGCCCCCGGGCACGTCCACGCTGATTGGCTTCCATGTCGCCGCGTCCTCCGCGACCAGATGCCACGTCGCGAGCGTCTGCGTTGGAGCCCGATCGTGCGCGACCTGCAGCTCCACGTCCGCATCACCGCCCTTGGTGACGGAGAGCGACGCGGTGAAGAGCGCGCCCTTGGGAATGAAGGTGGTGCACGACGCAAAGCCAGGCCCGCGCAGGGCGAGCGTGGGCTTTGCCTCGCCGCTCACCGTGCTGTTCGTGAGAGCATCGGCGCGCGTGGGCGCCGAGTAGCCAGCGTCGTCGCCGGCGGGTCCGATGTGGATCCAGTCGATGTCGGCGAGGTAGTCTGCTGCGTTCTTCGCTACGCCTCCAAACGACAGCGTGATGTCGTTCGGGCCCTGATCCACGGTCGCGCCCACGAGCTTCGCGCTGACAACGGCGGCCTTGGTCTTGTCGAGCGTGAGCGTCGCGCTGCCCTTGCCGTTGACGGAGACCGTGAGCGTCCGCGCCGACCCTGATTTCGCGCGCGCCACAACAGTGAGGTCACCGCTCACGGCAACGGGCGAAAGATAGGACATCGGGAGCCGCTTCTCGTGGGCGCGCAGCCACGTCGCGCCCTCGTGCTCCACCACCTCTCGCGTACCGTCCTTGCCGAGCCCGAATGCGCCCGCCAGGCTTGGATCGCCGAAGTCGAGGAGGATGCCGTCGTGGCCGAGCGTGCATCGCGAGAGGTCGCGCGTCATGTCCAGCGTCACGCCGTCGGTTGCAACGCCCTTTGCTGCGGTCGTTGCGGGCAAGACGGCGTCCTTCGTCTCGGGCGGCGAGGTCGTCTTCTTGCTACCGCAGCCGAGCATCACCAACGTGGACGATGCCGCGAGCGCCGCAGCCGCGATGATGAGCCTTCGCACGGGATGGCGGCTACCGCGCTCTCATGCGTCGGTCAAGCTTGGCGCTTGCGCCGGCGCTCAGGGAGCGAGCTTCACGCGAGCGATCTTGCCAGGACGAACCTCGATGACCTTGGAGTGAAGGTCCTCCGTCGCGCCCACGCGCACGTCATGATTGCCAGCCCAGAGCGGGAGGCTCAGGTTCGCCGCGGCGCCGCGGTCGAGGCCATCCACGCGCACGGGATCCTTGCCCTCGTGAATCACCTCGAGGACGCCCTGCCCGGGCTCCACGCGCGCGCCTGCAGGCATGTCGACGTAGGTCACGTCGCCAGCTGCCTCGGCCTGGGGCGCCTCCGCGCCATTGCTCTGCATGGCCGGAATGGGTCCGCGCCCAAAGAAGAACGCGATGGCGGCGACCCCGATGGCGGCTGTCATCCCGAAGAAGAGCGGCCAGCGCTTGGGGTCGTTGCGCTCGCTGACGGTGTCTTTCACCTTCACGCTCTCGAGCGGCGTGTCCTGACGGAGCATGGTCGATGGCTCCATCCGGATCGACACGGAGACCGAGTCGTACTGCCGCGGCGCCGCGGCATCTCCTTCGTCGAAGAAGGTCTGCTCGACGTCCGTGGGCTCGGGCTCCCTGATGCCCATGGGCTCGGGTGAGGGTGCGCTCATGGCGAACGCGGTCGCTTCGGACTCGGCACGGACGCTCTCGTGCTGCTGCTCGTGAGCGTCCTCGGCCACGTTGTTCGTGGCATCGCCGAGCTCCGTGACGACCACCGCCGGCGCGTTGGCCGCGCGCGCACGGAGCGCCGCGACGACGTGGTTCGTACGCAGCGGCGACGGCGTGGAGCCGATGAGACCACGCGACCTGGAGTCCACCAGGCGGAGCGCGGCTTCGACGGCGGGGCCGAGGACGTCGACGCCCTTCGGCTGCTCGACGCGGATGATCACTCCGCGTGCGCCAAGGTCGAGCAGCAGGTCCGAGAGGCCGCCGATGTCGGCGGTACCACTGTCGAGCAGATCGCGCGGCGACGCGCCTTCGGCCAGTGCGGCGAGGATGCGCTTCTCGCGTTCGGGCGTGGCTTTCTTGTAGTCCTCGAGTGCCTCTTCGTCGAAGCCGATGACGGCCGTGCGCAGGAGCTCCTGACCAGAGGTCAGCGACTGCGCGGCGCGCGCGATGGCGATGGGTCGTGCGAGCTGATGCGACAGCTCACCGACGAGCTCCGCCGTGATGGCTGCGGTGCTTGGCGCCACGATGAAGCGCGCGGCGGAGACGCCGATCATGCCCGCGAGCACCTTCGGGCCGTTCATGAAGCTGCCGTCGCCAGCGGTGCGCGTTGCGCGGGCGGGCGCGCCGTCGCGGATCTCGACCTCGTAGAGGAACGATGCGTCGCGGATGCTCACCCGCGCGTTGTCGCGTGTGCGGCACACGGTGTCGAGCAGCGAGCGGACAGTGATCCCGTCGAGGCGTCCGCGGATCTCTCCGTCGGAGCGGAGGCGGGTCTCCACGCGGGTCTTCGGGCGGAGCGACTCGCGAATGCGCGAGACCATCGCACGAGCGTCGCTCTCCTTGCGGAGGTAGGCGGAGGCGCCAGCGCCCAGCTCGCGCACGCGCTGCAGAAGATCTTCCTTCCATGAGAGAAGGACGACCGGCACGTCGCGCAGGACCACGTCGCGCTTGAGCCGTCGCGTGAGCGCAAAGCCGTCGAGCTTCGGCATGAGGATGTCGCTGACGACGACGTCGGGCACGTGCTTCCACGCGAGCTCGAGGGCTTGCTCGCCGTCGTGCGCCTCGATCACCGTGCAGCCCGCCGCCTTCAAGAGGTCCGCGATGAACCACACCACGCCGGGATCGTCGTCGCACACGAGGATGGTGCGACCGGTGAGGCGAACGTCGGCGGCGGAGGCGCCGCGCAGGTGACCGGCCCCACGAAGCCCGAGGCCGCCATCGGTGTCGAGCGACGGTGCGAGCGCGATCGCGCCCTCCGGGCCCTGCGAGTTGAAGCGCACGACGCCACTGGTGCGTGCCGTGACGACCTCGCGAACGCGCGCGATGGCGCCCCAGACCGCGCCGAGGACTTCGGTGCCCTCGCCGAGCGGGACGCGCTGGCCACGGAGTGACTCTTCCACGGCGGAGACGAGCGCCTGACGGACCTCGTCCGCGAGCCGATCGCCGAGCTGCTGGACGGTGGGCTCTCCCAGGACGACGCGCATCGTGCGGCCTTCCTTCGTGAACACGCTCTCTTCACAGGCGCGTCGAAGGCGCTCGTGCGGCAGGGGCTTGCTGAGGACCTTGGAGACGCCCATCGCGACGTAGCTCTCGCGCGCGCCCTGATCGAGGAAGCTGCCGATCACGACGATCGGGACGGCATCCGTCATCGGGTCGTCCATCAGCGCCATCGTCAGCTCGGAGGCGTCCTTCACGTCTGCGTCCAGCACGATGACATCCGGCGCCAGCGCCCGCGCCACGTCGACAGCGGCCTGCGCGTCCTCGACGTTCTCGCACGCGAAGGTAAGCCCGTCCGGATCGCGGTACGTGAGCGCGTCGGCGATCGACGGGGCGCCGACGATCAGCACGGAGTGCGATTCCGTCTCCTGCGCGGCGACGGGCGGCGGCTCCTTCGTCTCGTTCTGGCCGCTACGACGCGGTGACTCGCCCCATGCCAGCGCGGGAAGGTCCTCGAGCATCCGGCCGATCGTCTCGATGTCCTCCGCGGTGAGCTCGCCTTCGTGGGACACGCGGTGCAGGAGCGCGAGCGCCTCTGCCAGGCCCTGCTCCATCGCAGGGAAGCGGAGGATGTTCGCGCCCTGGGCCATCGCAGCCAGTTTGCGCATCAGCTCGGACCGCAGGTGCGCGTTTCCACGCGCTGTCCCCAGCGAAAGGAGCACCGTTCGCGCGTCTGCGATCTTCCGCCCCAGGGAGGCAACGAAGTCCGCGCGTGCGCCACCCAGGCGATACCGAAGCTCACTTTTGTTTTCGTGGGTCTGCATGGTCCTACTTGGGCGGTATCAGAATGGTGTCAGCCGGGCCCAATTTGCTGCGAAACTCAGCCCATGCCCGTACGCATCCGAGAGGCCACCGAGCGCGACCTGGAGAGGCTCGTGGAGATTCACACGTTCGCGTTTCCCGACGCGAGAGGCCACGAAGCGCGTATGCGGAACTTCCGCAGCAAGCCTCTCGGCGGCCTGCCGCGCCTGCGCGTCGCGTACGATCCGGAGCAGAAGAACCGGATCGTCGGTCACGCGTTCCTGCTCGATCTGGCGGTCTTCATCGGCGGTCGCGCCGTGCGCACGGGCGGGATCGCCACCGTTGGGGTGGAGCCCGCGTGCCGTGGCCGCGGCGTGGCGACAGCGCTCCTCGGGGCGCTTCACGAGGAGGCCTCGCGCGAGGCCATGCCCCTCACGATGTTGTACGCGTTCCGGCAGGGGTTCTACGAGCGCGCGGGGTACTCTGCGGTCACCCCGTTCCAGCGCCTTTCTCTCGTGCCGGCCTCCATTCCGGCGTCGTTTCGCTCGAGCCTCCACGTTCGTCATGCCGGCGCGGGCGATCGCGAGGCGCTGTGCGCGGTATACGAGCGCGCGTGCGAACGCTCCACGGGCTTCGTTGCGCGTCCCGCCGCGCGCTGGGACGAGCTCCTGTCCGACGAGCGCCTCGCGTACGTGCTCGCGCTCGACGACGCGGGCCTCGCGCTCGGCGCGGTCGCTTACCGCTTCGTGCAGACCGAGTCGCACGCGAGGGTCGCGCTCCACGTGGAGGAGCTGCACGCGACCGACGACCGCGCGCGCCTCGCGCTTCTCGCGCATCTACGCGCGCAGAAGGATCAGGTCGCGTCCATCGAGATCTCGGTCGCGTGGGACGACCCGCTGGTGCATGCGCTCACGGATCCCGACGCCGATCGCTTCGGTGAAGCCGCCGTCGAGCACGCGCTCGGACGCGTGTGTGGAGGGCCGCTCCTCCGGGTGGGGTCACTCCACGGCTTGCTCGCCGCGCGCGGCTACGATCGGGACGGTGAGCTCGTGGTCGCCACCACTGGCGCTGGCCACGAGTGCGCGCGCGTCTCCGTGATCGGCGGAATGGCGGAGGTGACGCAGGCGGATCCTGCGCTCGCGGAGGTCGTGCTCTCATCCCATGCGGCGTCCGTGCTCGCGGGCGGTGTTCGCCTTGGTGATGCGGTGCGGCTCGGTCATGCGCGCGTCGCCTCCGTCGACGTACTGCGGCGCGCGGACGGACTTCTCGCCACGCCGTCGTTTCTGTCCTACGACGGTTTCTGATGACGCCTGCCGACAACGAAGCTCCCGAGACGGAGTCCGCGCCGCTCTCCGTCGTGGCGCAGATCGGCGTTGCGCTGGGCGGTGCGGCACTCTCATCGCTCGCATGCACGGGGCACGCGGCGGTGCGCTTGACGCCTGCGGGCGTGTCGTGGCCGGTCGCGTGGCTCGCGCTCGCCGCGGCCGCATTCCTTCCCGCGTTCGTGCTGCTCCTTGCGTTGCCGCGAGCCACGTCGATGCTGCTCGCGTTCGAGCCCAAGGCGGCGCGCACGCTCTGGACAGCCGTGTTTCTCTGGGTCACGTTCATGGGGCTCGCGGTCTTCGTGGTCGGCAAATTCCTGCGCCAGTCCACGCACCACCACGCGCTGGCCGGCGCAACGTTCGCAGTGCTCGCTGTCGTGGTCGCCGTGGGCGCGGGGTTTCTCTCTGCGCGTCTTGCGTGGCTCATCGCGCGGCTGGGCGAGCAGGTCGTACGCATTGGCGTGATCGTCGGGGCCGTCGCGGCGGTCGCAGTCCTTGCGTTCCTCGCGCGCGCAGTCGGCGATGCGGCGCGCCTCACGCTCATCGACGCAGGTGCATTCGTCGTTGGAGTGGGCCTGGCCGCCCGCGCTTCACGCGGAAGCGATCCGAAGGTTGGTTACATCGGAGGTCCCATCGCGCTTGGGCTGTTCATCGCGGGCGCGTGGCTGCTCAGGTCACCCGGAGACGTCCTTGTCTCTGCCGTGGACGCGTTCGTGCCGCTATATGGCAAGCCGGCGCTCTTTCTGATCGGACGTTGACGGCGTCTGGGGCATCCTTAGATTCGGAGTCCACACGCTTGGCCATGCACATCCTTCGTCGCGTCATCTGGGTCTCGGGCTTCGCAGCGTCGCTCGCGGTCCAGAGCGGCGCGCTCGCCGCCGACGCGCCCGAGGGCCCGATATCGACCTGGTCCGTCCCTCCCGCAGCTTCCGCAGCGCCCGCCGCCCCCAGCACCGCCCCTAGCAGCACCGTCCCCAGCCCCCCCGGCGCGCAACCGAGCGTGGCGGTTGGTCGTGGCGTCGCCGTGCTCGCGGTTGACGGCGCCACGGACGCGGCATGGCGCCTTGCTGCACGCGTGTACCGTGGTCCGCTGCGACCCACCTCCCTCGACGAGGTGCATGCACGGGCGCTCGTCGGAGACGCCCCTGCATCTGGCGCGTCTGGTGCCCGTGACGTGCAGGACCTGGCCGAGACCCGCGCCGCGATCCACGGTGAAGACGCGCCCTCGCGACGACTGCTTGCGTCACTTGCCGCGCAGCTCGGCGTCGAAGCGGTCGTGGTGGTCCAGAAGGACGCATCCAGCGGGACCGCAACGGCGCGCGTGTTCCTCGCATCCAATGGTGCGTTCGATGCAGCGCGCTACGCAGAAGACAACGGCTCCTGGGAGCCCACCGCAACCTCGCTGGAGCGCACGCTTCGCGTGGATTCTCGCGCAGACACGCAGCCAGGCGCGAAGACCACGGATGCGCCCGTTGGGCCTACCAGCGCATCCTCGAACACACCTCCGAACGGTGAGCCTCGGCCTGCTGATGGCAGCAAGGCGTTCTACAAGTCGGTGTGGTTCTGGGGCGCGCTCGGCGCGGCGGTCTTCGCCGGCGGTGCGATCTTCCTCGCAACGCGCGACAATGGAGATGGCAGCGGCCCCATGCACGTCCAGGTGAAGGTCCCGCGATGATGTCCCGTACGCTGCAGAAGCTCGTCGCGCTCGTCGTCGTGCTGTTCTGCACGCTGATGGGCGCAAGCTCCGTGAGCGCGCAGCCCTCGCTCGGCGCTGCCCCCGCGCAGGAACGCGCGCAAGAGCCCAGTGTTCCCCTGGACACCCCGCGCGTCATGAGCGACGTGGTTGTGCCGTCGGTGCCCGCCGAGATGGAGACGCGCAACCTGGGCTGGCTGCGAATCTCCTATCCGCCAGCGTCACGTGAGCGCATCGAGCCCGTGATCGCAGGCGCGGAGCTCGTGAAGGAGCACCTGTCCGCGCGGTTCGGTCAGCCAGTGCTGTCCAATGTCGAGGTCCGCATCGCGCGCTCCTGGGAAGAAATGGCGACGATGGCCCCGGCGGTCGCGCCGCCGCCAAAGTATGCGTCGGGCGTTGCGTACTCGCCGCTCCACCTGGTGCTCGTCACGCTCGTTGCTCCTCGCACGTTCGAGGCAGTGAACCTCGAAGAGACAGTCCGCCACGAGCTCTCGCACATCGCGCTCTCCGACGCGGTCGGTGACGCGCACCTTCCGCGCTGGTTCCAGGAGGGTGTTGCCATCCACGAGTCGGGCGAGCTCGGCATGACGCGCGCAACGGACCTTTCGCAGGCGTCCCTGTGGGGCACGCTGATCCCGCTCTCGGATCTCGACCGCTTTCCCGCGGATGGCTACGGCGTGTCCGTCGCGTACGCGGAGTCCGGCGACTTCGTGCGCTACCTGATGCGCGACGAGGACGCGCCTCGCTTCCTTCACCTCGTGCAGCGCGTGCGGGATGGTCAGCGCTTCGACGGCGCCGTAGCGGACGCATACGGCTCCGACATGCGGAAGCTGGAGTACCAGTGGAAGCAGGACGTCTCGCGCCGCTATTCGTTCTGGCCTGGACTGCTCACGGGCTCGTTCCTGTGGGTCCTCGTCGTGTTCGCGCTGTCATGGGGCTACATCAAGCGTCGCCGTCGCCAGAAGCAGATCATGGCGCGCTGGGCGAAGGAAGAGGCGTACGAGGACGCGCTCATCGCCGCGCGCCGCGCCGTCCTTGAGAGCGAAGCCGGCGTGGCGGCCACGGCCACTCATGTCGTGGTGACGCTCCCCGTCGTACAGCACGAAGGCCGCACCCACACTCTGCATTGAGCGCGCCTGACTTGCGCGCGCCTGGCTTGTGTGGGTCCTACTTGAGCACCGTCGGGCAGCCGGCGATGATCCGGACGTCGAGCACGTCCCCGTTCAGCACCTTCTGACACGACGTGCCTTGCAGCGTGATTGTGCCGCCGGTCATGGTCCAGCCGTTCGTCGTGTCTTGCGGGACCACCACCTCGTCGAAGAAGACGTTCACGAGGGTGGGGTCCACGTTGCCTTGCAGCTTGAACGTGCACGTTGCCGTCACCTTCGCGGCCACTGATTTCAAGGCGGTGAGCAGCACCGTCTGGTCTGTGGAGTCCACGCGGTAGTACTTGGACGACCCTGTGGTCTGGGCCGTGCCGCCCGCGATGGCGAGCGAGTCCAGTAGCGCTGCGTACGGCGCGCTCCCGGGAATGCCGATGACGTAGGTAGGAATGCCGGCGGCCTTGAGCTTGTTCACTGCTGCGAGCGTCGCCTGATCATCCAGGCAGTTCGACGGGGTTCCCTTCGGCGGCGCGCAGCAATTGGTCGTAGCGTCACACCCTGCAATGCCTTCGATGTTCGGCATGCACCCCGCGATGCTGCAGACCGCGGCCTGGTTGCAGTTGGGGCCGCCGTCCGTCGCGAGCACGACGAAGAGCTTGCCCTTCAGCTGCGCGAGCTTCGGCATGAGAGCGTTCAACGTCGCGGACGTGGGGGTGCCGCCGTTCGCGGCTGCGGCGGTCGCAGAGAGGAGCGCGGTGGTCACGGGCCCGTCCAGACCGGAGGTGGATGCCGGGTCACCCCTGCGTACGCTCATCACCTCGACGCCGCTCGCGCACTGGTCCACGTTGGATGGGGCGGGGAACACCGCTGCGCCGAAGTTCGCGCGCGGGCCGATCGCGCGCACGACGTCTGCAACGGCGAGTCGGACCGTGGTCCACTTGTTCGACTCGGCCATGCTGCCCGAACGATCGAGCACGAAGTACATGGTCGGTGGATCCGCGAAGAGCGGCACGTCCTGGCATCCGCAAGAGCCGCCGTCTGCCAGCGTGTTGCACGCCGCGGGCATGGAGCCGGCGTCGCTGCCGATGAGACCGTTGGTTCCGTCGCCCCCGTTCGGAACCGGAGCGTCGTCAGCGAGCGGAGGGTGGTGCTTGCTCCCGCACGCAGCGACGAGCGCGACGAGGCCCGCGAGCATGGCGACGCCCCTCGTGAAACCCGACAGCGTCGCCGAATGTTGGAGAGTGGCCCTCACGCTGCGGAGCGTAGCACCCAGTGCAGAGGACAGCCCACAGTACGCCGAAGGTCGATTAGCCTGACGGCGCGTTCATGGACAAGGCCGCGCGCATCCTGCTCTCCGCGATCCTGTGTCTCCTCGTGGGGATGCTTCCTGGTAGCGAGCTCGTGCAGTCTCCGCCGCCGGTGGAGCAGAAGGCGCCCTCGGTGCCGGACAGTCATGGCCCCCGCGATGCGCGGCTGGACGTGGTGGTGAAGACCGAGGCCGGTCAATTCGTGCAGAATGCAACCATCGACGCATACCTCATGATCGCGGGGCGCGCGTACCACGCGGAGAGCACGCAGACCGATGCAGCGGGCGTGGGGCGTCTCACGACCATGCCGCGCGGCGAGCACTACGTCGTGGTGGATGCGAAGGGGCTCGCGCGGAAGAGCACGATGGTCGTGCTGGAGCCCGGCGCGCGGCGGCTCGACATCACGCTCGCGCCGGCGCAGCAGCTGGACGTCGTGGTGGAGGACGAGGCTCACACACGCATCGCCGACGCCGAGGTGGAGGTGTCCACGGGCGATCCCGTCCCCGTCGGCGCGCGCACGGGCAAGGACGGCGCAGCGCAGGTCCAGAGCCTGGGCGCTGGTCCCTACCGCGTACGCGTGCAAGCGAAGGGCTTCGACCCGCTGACGAAGAGCGGCGTCGTTGCCGGCGAGACGTGCGTGGTCACGCTCTCGCGCCTGGGCACGCTGGAGGTGACGGTGGTGAGCGCCTCGGAAAAGCCGGCCCCGCATGCGACCGTCAGCATCGCCGGGGTGTCGCTCTATCCATCGCGCGCGGCCGAGGCGGACCCTGAGGGACACGTCCGCATCTCTGGCCTGTCGCCGGGCTCGTACGCGCTGCGAGCGCGCCTGGGCGCTGAGATCTCGGTCACGGAGCTCTCCGTCTCGCTGGGTCGCGGCGAGACGAAATCGATCACGCTGAAGCTGGGTCAGGGCAAGAATGCGGAGGTCGTCGTCACGGACGCGGACGGCGATGCACCGCTCGCCTCCGCGCGCATCACGCTCGCGGAGGGCGGTCTCTCGCCGTTCCCGCTGGAGGCCGTGACCGGCAAGGACGGACGGGCAGTGGTCGGACCGTTCAGTCCGGGCCGCGCGATCGTCACCGTGCAGAAGGAGGGCTACGTGCCGTCGCCTTCGCTGAGCGTCCCGGAGGATGGCTCGCCGCTTCGCGTGTCGCTGGGGCGCGGAGCGAAGATTGAGGGACGCATCGTGGATGCACGCGGCCTTCCGATCGACGGCGCGACGTTCGTGGTCGTCGGTACGGACGTGAACGGCGGCCCCATCGACGACGATCCGCGCGCGCGCGTCTTCACCAGCGCGCACTTCACCTCGCGCCTGTCGGGGCCCGCGGCGCTGATTCCCGCGGGCGAGCTCGGCGTGGTCCCTGGGCCCGTTCCTCCGATCCCGCATGGCGACTTTGCGGGGACGTCGCTCGCGCCGCAGGCGCCGGTCCCGGGCGTGCTGCCAGACGAGCCGTGGGTGTCGAAGCGCGATGGCACGTTCTCGCTGTCGCCCGTCACGCCGGGCCGCGTCCGCGTGCTGGCGCGGCATCCCGAGTACACAGACGTCTTCGGTGACGTCGTCGCGATCACCCCCGGGAGCTCCACGCACGTGGACCTCACGATGCGTCGCGGCGGCAGCATCGAAGGGCGCGTGCAGGACCCGCGAGGTCGCGCCGTTCCCGGCATGGAAGTCACCGCGCTTGCGACCCACGGCTCGATGGAGCGAGGCGCGCGCACGGCGTCGGACGGCACGTTCGCGTTTGCGGCCATGCCGGAGACCGTGACGCTGCTGGTGTCAGACCCCGCGGATCCCGGCGAGCCTCTCGCGCGCGTGATGGTCGACGTGGTCGACGGCAAGCGTACCGAAGTGAAGGTGACGTTGCCTGAGCCGCGGCCGGCGCTCACGGTACGCGTGGTGGATGGGCGGGGGAAGGGTGTGCCCGACGCGATCGTCACCGCCGCATCGGCCGACGAGAAGGTCTCGCTCCACGCGACGGGCTTCGCGGACGAGAACGGCGATCTCACGATTCCGCGCGGCCAGGACGTGGCGTTGCGGCTCGATGTACGCGCGCCATCGTTCGCGTCACGCCGCGTGATGTCGGATGCGCGCAAGGAGCCGCTGCGGATCACGCTGGAGCCATCGGTGCTCGTCACGGGTGTCGTGGAGACCTCGCGCGGAGAGCCCATTGCGGGCGTGGAGATCACGGCGAACGCGGACGTGGGTGCCATGCACGCGCAGACGGACAAGGACGGCGCATTCCGCTTCACGGAGCTAGGCGCAGGCACGATCCGCTTCGTCGCAACGAAGGCAGGTCGCGCGCCCGCGGAGCTGGAGGTCGCGGTCGCGTCTGCACGTGCCGACCGCCCGTTTACGCTGCCCAAGATCGCGCTGGCCGAGGAGGGCGTGATCACCGGCACCGTGGTCGATGAGGCGGGCGCACCCGTGCAAGGTGCACGCATCGCGAAGGACTCCGTGTCCACGTACCTCTCTGCCGCTTCGGGGCCCGGGACAGGGCAGGCGCCCTTCGCGGTGAGCGGCAAGGACGGCACGTTTCGCCTGGGCGAGCTCCCCGGCGGCGAGCTCACGTTCGAGGCGCTGCTCACCGACGTGGGGCGCGGCACCCAGACCGCGCACGTGGATGCTGGCCGCACGACGCGCGACGTGAAGATCGTGATCGCGAAGAACGCGGACGAGAGGTCACGAGAGCACGCAGCTGGAGGCGTCGCCGTGACGCTCGGAGAGACCGCGGAGCCAGTCCTCGTGATCGTCGTCGCAGTCGCGCCCGGGGGCGAGGCAGAGCGTGCGGGCCTCTTGCCGCACGACGTGCTCCTCGAGGTGGATGGCCACGCGGTGTCGCTCATGAAGGACGCGCGTCAGCGGCTCTCGGGGCCGCTCGCGGACGAGGTCATGCTTCGCGTGCGCCGTGGCGACGAGCCCCGTGTGCTTCGTTTTCCGCGCGAGCTGGTGCACAAGTGAAGTGAACGCCACTCGCAAGCGACGGGCCGCCGACGAGTGCGCGCTCAGTTCTGCTTGCGGAACGTGATGGTGCTCGTGCCGCTGACCTGCCAGCGCATCGTCGAGTCGTCGACCATGGTGAACGTCTCGGGCTGACCTTCCGTGTCGGTTCCGGGGAGGATCTGCACCATGGTCTTCTCCTCTTTCAGCACGCGAAAAGGGCTCTGTTGCTTCGTGCCGTTCGCCGTGACGGTGAGCGAGTCGCCCTTGAACTCCAGCTGCATCGTCTGAGCGAACTGGTTCGCGTTCCCCTGCGCGTCTGCGGAGACCCCGTCCGCGCCGAGCCCCCGCCAGGTGCCTTCGAGCTGCTTCGAGCCCTTGTTCCCCCCACAGGCGGCGAGGACGAGCCCCACGCAAACTGTGATGGCAAGCCGCCTCATGGCATGGAGGTTAGCCGCGAGTCCTCGGGCAAAACAAGGACGGACTTCATTTCTACTGGGATCCTGCGCACGACGTGCGCGTCATCCACGCAGGCGAGGCGCGTGTGGCCGGTCGTGAGAAGCTCCCCGTCCCGCAGGATGCGATAGGAGAACGTGAGCGTCGCCGCGGTCACCTGGGAGAGCGTGGTCTCCACGATGAGCTCGTCCTCGAACTTTGCGGGCCGTTTGTACTGGATCGCGATGTCCACGACCGGGAGGTTGATTCCGGCGGTGGCCCACGTCTGGTAGGTCACGCTGCGGCGCCTCAGCCACGAGACACGCGCGGCCTCGAAATAGACGACATAGCTCGCGTGGTGCACGATCCCCATGAGGTCCGTCTCGCCAAAGCGCACACGCAGCGGCACGCGCGAGACGGAATGAACGGGATCGAGCTCGAAGATCGGCACCACGACGAGGGCTCTTTTAGTGCGCTAGAATGGTCCCGTGGCAGAAAAACGACGCCTCCCCGTCCTCTCCGCGCCGCCGCCCCCCTCGGGCGAAGGCGAGGACGACTCCGACCGCCCGGAATGGCAATGGGTCGGCTTTGGCGTGGTCGCCATGTTTGCGGCGTGGCTGCCGCTCGCGGCGGCCGCCGGGATGTTCGCGCGCGGGGTGGCCGAGTCCATGCTCGGTGCGTCGCTCGACGCCGCCGAAACGCAGGCGAAGATCGCCGCGCTCGACACGTTCTCGCAGCGCAAGCTGATGGCCTCGTACGTCGCGCCTCAGGTCGTCGCGCTCGCGCTCTCCGGGGTGTTCTCTGGCTTCGTGATCGGCAAGTTCGGTCATGGCGGCGCGCGCGCGTCCGCGGTTTCCGCGGGTATCGTCTGCGTGGTGGTTGGGCTTCTGGCCGTGCGCGACCTCTCGTCCCTCGTGGCGCTCCTGGCGGTTGCCGTGGTGGCGGTGCTGTCCGCGCGTGCCGGTGCGACCTGGGGAGCGCGCAGGCGCAAGCAGTAGTAAGAGGGGATGCAGATGCTCTGCCTCACGGTCCCCACCGACTCCTCCTGGATCGCTCATGCCATGAACGATCTGGACGCGCTGATGGTCGATCATGCGCACTGCGAGCTCAAGGCAGCGACCAACGCCCTGTCCCTGGCCGCGCGCCACGCGGAGCGCACGGACCTGGTGCTCGCGCTCACCGACCTGGCCCGTGACGAGATCGACCACTACCAGCGCGTGGTGAGGATGGTCGCAGCACGCGGCCTCTCGCTCGGTGCGCCCCCCAAGGATCCGTATGCCCAGGAGCTACGGCAGGCGGCGCACGCGACCATGCCGGCCCGTGCGGCCGCGGATCTGACGCCGGCGGTGCTCGTGGACCGCCTCCTCATCGGGGCGCTCATCGAGGCGCGTTCGTGCGAGCGCTTCAAGCTGATCGCGGACGCGCTTGCTGAACGCCCGCCCATCTTCGCAGCCGCAGATCGTTGCGAGGTCAATCGCCCCTCGGACGGCGAATTGCATGCATTTTACACGGAACTGTTCGCGTGCGAGGCGCGACACTTCCGCGTGTACGTCGACCTTGCGAAGACCGTTACCCCCGACAAGGCCGCCGAGGTGGACGAACGCCTGCGCGTGCTGGCCGGGGCAGAAGGCCGCATCATCGAGCGGCTCGCCCACGAGACGTCGCGCGCGATGGTGCACGGATGACGCAACGCGGAGCGCCGGACGTCGAGGTCGCGCTCGCCACCGGCGATCTTGTCACGCTCTCCGCGGGGTTTGCGCGCGCGTTCGGCCGCGTCGAGGCATACCGCGCGAGCCTCCGCGAGAAGGACAGCGAAGAGGACCCGATCGGAGACGCGCGGCCGCTCGCAGGGCAGAAGGCATTCGAGTCTATCGGCAAGCTGCTGGAGGGCGATCCGCTCGCTCGCGAAGGCGCTCGTCGTGCCGTGGCGGCGCTCACGCTGTTCCGCATCGGCGCACCTCTCGAGCGCGCCCTCTTCCTGGCGCTCGGCAAGGAGCGCGAGCTCACGTTTCCCACCGGCACCATGAGCTCGTTCTCCGCGTCCGTCGCCGCGCTCGCGTGCGAGCACGAGCCGCGGGCCAGGCTCGCGCATCTCGACCTGATGCTAGCTGCCGCGTCCGACGTCGCGGCGCCGCAGCGAGAGCTCTCGATGGTCCGCCGTGAGATCTGCGCGCGCCTGGCCGTGGCACATCCGCTCGCGTACGCCGCGGAGTCGTCCGTCCTTGAGCTGCGAACCGCAGCAGAGACGCTGCTCTCCCGCACCACGCGGCTATGGGAGGACGTGGTCGCCCGTCAGAAGAAGCTCGCCGGCGACCCCAGCTGGTCGCCGCTCTCGGGCGTCAATCTCGCCCGCGTCGACTCGGCGGTAGAGGGCTGGCCTGCGCGCGTGTCGCGCGAGTGGCTCACGGACGTGGTGCCTGCGTTGCGCGATCGCGCGATCGTTCCGGCGCGGGCGCAGAGGCTGGTGGGCGCCGCCAGCTTCTCGCGCGTGCTCTATGCGTACGGCGTGGAGCTGCGTCGGCGAAGCGCGCCGCGCTCGCTGCCGTTCTACGTCGCGCAGGATCCGTGGCCGCGTGCCGCCTACAAGCTCGGGTACATGCTCGCTGCGCTGCCGTGCGCCGTGGCGTTCCAGCGCCGCTCGCTCGGTCTGTCGCCAGGCGTCGCGCAGGACCAGTCGCGAGAGCTCACCGTGGGCGCGCTGGTCTCCGTGCGATGGCTCTCTGCGCGCGTGCTTCTTGGCCTGGCTGACCAGAGCAGCGAACGTTTCACGGAGCTCACGCTGGCGGTGTTCGGCGCGCCCTTTCCAGAGCGCCTCGGAGGCGCGTGGCCCACGGCGCGCTTGTCCGACGGCGCCCGGCTCCTCGGGATGCTGGACGCGCAGACCTGGTCCACGGAGATGGTTCGCCGCTTCGACGACGACTGGTTCGCGAACCCGCGCGCCGGCAAGGACATCCAGAACCAGATCACGGGCCCCATGCGAACGCTCGAGGACCCGAGCGCGCCGCCACAACCGAGCATCACGCAACGAGTCGGGGAGCTCGCGCGCGCGCTGGAGGCGCCGTTCGGCTGATGAGTCCGTGGCTCTTCGTGCCCCTGCTCTTCGGAATGAAGACCGCGCCCGAGCCGCGCTGGCCGATGCTTCCCAGCGTGTCGCGCGTGCACGTCGACGTGCTGCCGACACACCTGGTCGTCACGCGCGACGTGACGTTGCCCCGCGGCGACTTCCATGGTGGCGAGCTCATGATGCACGTGGGCTGGGACGCCACGTTGCCAATCGCGTTCGATGCAAAGCTCATCGCCGCAGCGGACGGCGAGCTCGGCGCGGACCTGCGCGCCACGGGCGACACGTTGCCGGTCGAGCTCGGCACGCGTCCCGCGCTCTTGCTCTTTGGTACCCGTGAGCTGGTCGGCGCGAACGTGCGCGTGCCGGAGCCGCTGTTCGTGAAGGCGCTCGCGCCGGGCAACATGGCCGTCCTGCGCCTTCGTGAGGTCGTGAGGCTGCCACCCAGAGACGAGAGCGGCGAGCGCCTCCTGCTCGTGCGTCTGGGCGCGGCGAATGGCGTTCCACTCACGCTCGCCCGCATCGAGGTGCGTCGCGGTGAAGGCACCCCGGAGCTCACGCTCGCGCGCGCGGAGCTGTGCGGAAAGGACGCGGTGTCGTCGCCGCTGTTCGTATCCGTGGAAGGCGGCAGGGCGCAGCCGGATCCGCAGGCGATCGCGCCCGTGCTGGCGACGCGCCACTCGACGGACGATCTCTGCGTTCGCTTTCGCTGAGTACTAGAGCCCGGGGTCGGACATCTCGTCGGAGCCGGTCTGGTCGTAGAAGAAGCGGAGGCCGAGCACGCCGAGCGTCGCGGGATGATCGCTCGAGACGTCGCGTCGAATGCCGAGCTCCGCGCTCCATTTGCGATCCACGTAGCCCACACCGCCGGAGAGGGCGTGCGTCTTCGTCCCGTCGTCGTAGCGATAGCCAAGGCGAAGGGGCACCTTGTCGATGAGCAGATACTCACCACCGACCATGTAGCGACCGCGCGCCTCCGCGTACGTCGAGAAGTCCGCGTTCGCGTCCGCTTCGACCGTGAACGCACCGGCCGTGTAGCCGACTGCGCCGACCGCAGAGAGCGGCGCGAGCGTCCCGCCGTTCGGCGTCAGGTTGCGCCCCACGGCGGCCACGTACAGTCCTTGCGTCGGGATCACGGTCACGCCGGCGTCCCACGTGAAGCCATTGTAGATGGGGTCACCCGGCGTGCCGGCGGAGGTCTGGCTCGTGCCCAGCGGCCCGGCGTTGACCCCTTGCTGTAGCCGTAGATAGCGGCCTGTCGCGCCTACGGAGACGCGGTCGGAGAGCGGGTAGGCGACGCTCAGTCGCAGGTCAGTCCAGCTTCGGTGGATCCCGTCCGGGTCCAGCATCGAGTAGGTCCCGCCGAAGCCACCAGCGATGCGGCTGGTGCTCGAGTCGGCGATGGCACCTCCGTACTGCTGACGTCGCGCCTCCAGCCCGCCCGCCGCGATGCCCTCGAAGTGATAGACGCGCGCGAGGGCGAGGTTAGCTGGATTGAGCCAGATCGCTGCCGTGCTCTGGCCCAAAGCGGCCTGGGCACCGCCCATCGCGACGCCGCGCGGATGTTGCACCTCGCCTCCCTCGAACCCCTGCTCGACAGTTGTCTTCGAGGGGTCGGCGTGTGCGGTTCCGAAGGCGAAGATCCCCACAAAAACCAGGGCGAACGCGGTAGTTTTCGGTGTCAATACACGACGAGCAGAGGGGGCCACACGCCAAGCTCTAACCCCGGAAGGGGTCAAGGGGATAATTTTTGGCCATTCTTGGATGGGCGTGCAGGGGGTGCGTCATCGGTTTGACACGCCGAACGCGCGGGTTTTTTCGCACAACGTCGTCTCTTGACAACGATTCGCTCGGAGAAAACCAAGGCGGTAAATTTGCCCCGCGAAGCAAACTTCCTGTGTCGACCCGATTACGATGTCACGACGCCCACTTGCGTACGCACCCCCGAGATCTCGCGGTAGCGTTCTCAAATCTCGGGTGCTCTACAATCAATAATCGTTCGCGAATTCATGCAGTTGTCACTTTTTTGCAAACGACCGTGGACGAACAAAAAAAAGGGATGTACCAACGTCGTCCACGTCGCGGTGCGGGGTGGATTTCGCACCCCAAGCTGGGTGGTTGCATGGGTTTAGCTTCTCGTGAGGAGCTGGCCCGTGCTGCCGCGCCAGTGCGGAGGTATTTCCCGCTCCGGCGGGCGGGGGGACAACCAGCATCAGGGGGGCTCCATCAGTTATCCACAGCCTGTGGATAACCTGTGGTGGTTGCCACAGCCACAGCTCCATCAGCTGCGGCCTGGCGACTTATTGCTCTCTCTCTGGCCGCCGCTTCCGTTCTCTCACCGCTCCCTCCCGCTTCCTCCCGCTCCTCACCGCCCCCTCCCTCGCATTTCCCCCGGCAGCCAATACCTCGTGATGACCAACCAAGAGAACCTCTGGAACGACGCTGTGTCGTTCACCCGGGAGAAGTCCCCCGGAAGCTTCGAGCAGTGGTTTTGCGGGATCCAATACGAAGGTCTCACCGAGGGTGTCCTGTGCCTTCGTGCGCGCGACGAGTTTGTGCGTGAGTGGGTCGATCGTCATTTCCTTCCGACCCTCACTGACTTCCTGCGGGCCCAGACGGGGCTCTCAATACAGGTCGCGTGGACGGTCGGTGGTGAGCTCCAGACCCCCGTGGCCTTGCCGTCGGGCTCGCCGTCAGGCTTGCCGTCAGGCTTGCCGTCAGGCTTGCCGTCAGGCTTGCCGTCAGGCTTGCCGTCAGGCTTGCCGTCAGGCTTGCCGTCAGGCTTGCCGCGCGCGCGTGCGCAGCGTCCGTCTCATCCGCCGCCTCCGCCGCTGCAGGGCGCGGGCGCTGGGTCCTCCTATGGCGGGCAGATGATGCCCGCCTACGGGAGCACGGGCAACAGCGCAAACGTGGATGGCGGACGCAGTGGTCCTGACACCGGTCGCGGCCCGAGCGGCTCACAGGTCGGCATGAAGGCGTCACGCCCGATGCATGCGGTGCCTCCGCCGCTCGAAGGCCTGAACCCGAAGTACACGTTCGAGAACTTCGTCATCGGCCCGTCGAACCAGCTCGCCTATGCGGCGTCCATGGCGGCGGCAGGTGGCTCTGGTCCTCGCCACAACCCGCTCTTCTTGTGCGGCGGCACGGGGCTGGGCAAGACGCACCTGGTGCACGCGGTGGCGCACAAGTTCCGCGCCGAGCGACCGGAGGCGCGCATCCTCTACGTGTCGGCGGAGAAATTCGTGAACGAGTTCCTCCAGGCGCTGCAGGATCAGCGCATGAACGACTTCCGCGCGCGCTACCGTGAGCGGTGCGACCTGCTGCTCGTCGACGACATCCAATTTTTCGCGAACAAGACGCAGACGCAGGAGGAGTTCTTCCACGCGTTCAATGCGCTGCACCAGTCGGACAAGCAGATCATCGTCACGAGCGACAAGTACCCGCAGCAGCTCGAACGCATGGAGGAGCGCCTCGTGTCGCGCTTCTCGTGGGGGCTCGTCGCCGACATCCAGGGGCCAGAGCTGGAGACGCGCGTCGCGATCCTGCGGAAAAAAGCCCAGATCGAGCGCATCGACCTCTCCGACGAGATCATCCTCTACCTTGCCCAGTCCGTGCGCTCCAACGTGCGCGAGCTCGAAGGCACGTTGATCCGTCTCGCCGCGAAGAGCTCGCTCACCAAGCACGCTGTGGACATGGACTTCGTGCGCGCGGAGCTCCTGCACGCGTCCGGGCCTCGCGCCAGCGAGCAAGGCGTCGAGGACATCCAGCGCGTCGTCTGCCACCACTTCAAGCTTCGTTCGTCGGACCTGCTCTCGAAGGATCGCCACAAGAGCATCGCGTTCGCGCGGCACGTGGCGATGTACCTCTGCAAGCAGCGCCTCAAGTGCAGCTTCCCGGAGCTGGGGCGCGCATTCGGCAACCGCGATCACACGACGGTCATGAGCGCCGTGCGCAAGGTGCAGGACCTCCGCACCGCAGACCCCGAGGTGCGCGCCCACCTCGACGCGCTCGAGCGCAAGCTCGGCTCACTGGACTGACCATCGGTCAATTGAATTTCAGTCGCCTGGTCACAGTCGACTGAATCGTCAGTCGACGAGCAGCTCGGCGCAGGCGCGCTCGGGAAGGATCACGCGCTCTGCCCCCGCCTGCGAGAGCGTGGGCGCAAGCATCTCGTCTTCGCACCTGGCGTCCACGCGGACGTCCGGCTTGATTCGTTTCGCGGCGAGCACGACGAAGACGTTTCGCTCGGCGTTCGGCAGCGCGCACACGATCCGTCTGGCGCGCGTGGCGCCAGCGTGACGAAGGACGGCCTCGTCGCGGGCGTCACCTTCGACGACCGCATAGCCGAGCTCGCGTAGCTCGCTGGCGCGATCGACGCTCTCGTCCACGACGACGAAGCTCGAGCCGACCTTGCCGAGCAATCTTGCGAGGTGTTCGCCGACGCGACCGCCGCCGCAGATGATCACGTGGTCCGACAGTGCCTCGATCTCTTTCATGCGCTTCCGTTCGCGGAGGTTCCGCCAGAGATGGTTCTCCATGACGAGATCCACGACGTACCACCCAATGTACCAGGTGATCACCGTGCCGCCGTGGAGGAGGACTATCTGGATGAACCACGCCGCGCCGTCTTGCCGCTTGGTGAGATACGCCAGGGTATCGATGGTGAAGACGAACGCCTCGACCGGCCCAGTTCCGCGGGCGGCCCAGTTCGCGAGCGTCCCCAGCGCGATGAAGCCCAACGTGATCCAGAGGATCTTCCGGGCGCGCGTGTTGGCCAGCCGAAGCTCGCTGGCCTCGCGGCTGTTCACGCTTGCCTCAGGTGCACCGCACAGGACGGAATCGGGCGCTCGCCGCGCGCTGCGGCAAGGACGTGAGCGACGTCGCGTACGAACGGCGTCAGCGGCTGCTCCACGCGAGCGACCGCGGTGAAGGCGAGCGCGACGGCCACGTCCCACGCGGAGAGCAAGCGCGTCGCGTCGTCGGGCCGCACGACCTGCCGACAGGAAGCCGCGCCGCAGCTGCAAGGCATGTCCGCGTCCAGATTGAGCAGCGCGTAGTCACAGGTGAGCTGCTCTCCCGCCTCCACGTCGCGCACCGCCACGTCGATGTCGAACCCTGGGCTGAGCACTGCGGGATCGCAAGAGTGGTTCATGAAACGCCCAAAATCCCAGCACAGAACCCATTCACCTGCGCGGTTCTGGTACCCGTAGCGATCGATCGCCGCATGGTACGCGGGGCCAAGCTCCGTCACGTCGGCGCGTGTGAGCACGCGGTCGAGCGAGCACTGCGCCCAGGTGATCGTCCCGCGTGGGATGCGCCGTGTCGCGAACACCCCAACGCCGAGCTCCGCGTTGATGAACCGAAGCTCGGTCCACGGATGAATCATCGCTCGAGCTTACAACGTCGCGCGTCGCCGCCGAGCTATTTAGGGCTTCGGGTGCGCTAGCAAGAAGTCGATCGCGCCGGGTGCGAAGTCGTGCGTGAACGTCGGGATGTGCGGGGCCCCCTCGATCGTCCACAGCTCCGTCGCGGTGCCGGCCTTGCATCCCATCGCGTACTTCGTGACGGTGGTCTCGGCGCCGACCACGGCCACTTCGAGGTCCAGGTTTGGTGCCGACGTGTCCGCGGTGGATGAACAGCCGTCGTACGTGGTCCAGTCGGCGATCGAGGTGGTCGCGCCCGGGAACACGTGGCCAAAGTTCGAGCCGCCGGCGTACGGGATCGTGGTGTCCGCCGTGCCGTGCACCTCGAGAACGGAGACCGGCGTCTTCGCGGGGCACTTCGTCAGGTCCAGCCACATGGCGCCAGCCAGGCTCACGATGGCGGCGATCTTGTCGCCGTGCTCGCACGCCATTCGATACGACATGAATGCACCGTTCGAGTGACCGATGAAGTACACGCGCTTCGGATCGACCGTGAAGTGCGCGGAGACCTGATCGATGAGGGCCGACAGGTACGCGGAGTCGTCGATGAACGGCGCCTGGAAGTTGCAGCACCCATCGGTGCCGTTCCAGAACAGGTTGCCCATCGCGTCCGCGGTGCCGTTGGGGCGAACGTAGAGGAAGCCCTTCGAATCCGAGAGCGCCGTGAGCTGGAGATAGTTCTCCTCCGCGTCGCTGGTGGCAGAGTAGCCATGCAACATGATCACGAGGGGCGTCGGCGTGCCCTGCACGTAGCTCGGCGGCACGTGCACACCAACGGGGCGACTCCCGCCGATGACGCCGCTCGCATCCGGTCCGCCGTCCTTGACCGAGGTCGCCGCGTCCGTGGTCGCCGCCCCGCCGTCCGCGTCGTTCGTGCTCGCGTCCGAAAACTGCAGGTCAGGCAACGGCGCGCTGCTGGTGCCACATGCAGCGAGCGGAATGAAAAGCCCGAGCAGTGCGAGGCTAGCGCGGACTGAAACGCGGGCGGAGGAGCTCTGCATCCGCGACACCGTAGGCGGTTTTGCGGTTGCCAGCTATTGTTGCAGTGTGCACTTGCCCGAGGCGCCGTATCCCGACCCGACCGTCTACGCGATCCCGTTCTTCCTGGTGACACTCTTCGGCGAGATGTGGTTGATGCAGCGCTGGAAGCGCGGCGGCAAGAAGGTGCAGGGCTACGAGCGAAAGGACACGCTCGCGAGTCTGGGGATGGGCGTGGGCTCACTCGTGGTCGTCGGCGTGATCAATCTGGTCACGTACTCCGTCGCGACGTGGCTCTACCAGTACCGGCTCGTCACGCTCGGCGAAGGCGTGCTCGGCTGGGCGGTGGCGCTCATCGGCTGGGATTTCTCATTCTACTGGCATCACCGCGTGGAGCATGAGAACCGGCTGCTCTGGGCCTGCCACGTGAACCACCACTCCAGCCAGCACTACAACCTGTCGACGGCGCTCAGGCAGCCGTGGACGCCGTTTCCCACCGTCCTGTTCTACGCGCCGTGGGCGCTGCTCGGCGTCGCGCCGTGGATGATCATGGTCTCCGGCGGCCTCAATCTGGTCTACCAGTACTGGATCCACACGGAGGGCATCCTGCGCATGCCGCGCTGGTACGAGGCGGTGCTCAACACACCGTCACACCATCGCGTGCATCATGCATCCAATCCTGAGTACCTGGACAAGAACTACGCGGGTGTCCTCATCGTGTGGGACCGCCTCTTCCGCACGTTCGAGGAAGAGCGCGCGCCCGTGAGGTTCGGCCTCACGAAGAACATCTCCACGTTCAACCCGCTGCGCATCGCGTTCCACGAGTACGCGTCGATCGGTCGCGACCTCTGCCGCGCAAAGGGCGTCCGCGAGCGCGCCGGAATCCTCTGGCACGGCCCAGGATGGACAGCCCCGAGCCTCCGCAGCCAGAAGCCCTAGAGCAAAAAAACTAGACCAAGAAAACTAGAGCAGCACCCGCCAGGTGGAGCCGGCGGGGGAGTCTGTGATCTCGATGCCCAGCGCGTCGAGCTCCTTGCGAAGCACGTCTGCCTTCGTGAAGTCCTTGGCGGTGCGCGCGGCGGTGCGATCCTCGAGCTTCTTGTCGATGTCCGCGGCCACGAGGCCCTTGATGCGGAGGCGACGCTCGCGGACCCGCGCGAGGTAGTCGTGCGTAGGGGTCTGCAAGAGGCCCAGCGGATGCGCGCATGCGTTGATGGCGTCGAGCGCAGCCGCCGCGAGCCCGCGCACCATCTCGAAGGCCTTCGGGTCCTTCCTGAGCTTCTGCGCGCGCGTTGCGATCTCGTTGCCGGCCTTGGCGGCGTCGCCCAGCACGCTGAGCGCGACGGGCGTGTTGAGGTCGCGATCGAGCGCATCCAGCACGCGCTCCTTCGCCTCCGCGACGATCTTGGTCTGGCCGGCGAGCTCCTTGGGACCATCCAGGGAAGCGGGGGCGCCCTCCGCGATGGTCGCGAGCAATTCACGTGTAATATACAAATAGTCCGCGCGGCGTTCGCCCTCGTCCACGCCGGGGAAGCGCACGCGGCCGCTCTCTTCCTTCTCCACGTCGAACGACAGCGGACCGCGGTAGTGCGTGCCGAGCAGGAAGTAGCGGAAGCCCTCCGCGTCGTTGCGCTCCAGCACGTCACGGATGGTGACGAAGTTACCGAGCGACTTGCTCATCTTCTCACTGTCGACGTTGAGGAAGCCGTTGTGCAGCCAGTAGCGCGCGAACGGCTTGCCGGTGTCCGCCTCGGTCTGGGCGATCTCGTTCTCGTGGTGGGGGAAGATGAGATCCATTCCGCCGCAGTGGATGTCGAGCTCGTCGCCGAGATGCTTCTGAGCCATCGCGGAGCACTCGATGTGCCAGCCGGGGCGCCCCTTGCCCCACGGGCTCGGCCAGCCGAAGCCCTCGTCCTCGGACCCCTTCCAGAGCGCGAAGTCGAGCGGGTCCTTCTTCACGTCGCCTACTTCGATGCGCGCGCCGGAGAGCAGGTCGTCGATGTTGCGCTTCGAGAGCTTGCCGTATCCCGCGAAGCTGCGGACGCTGAAGTAGACGTCGTGGCCCTTGTCCGTCTTTGCGACGTACGCGGCGCCCTTCGCGACGAGACGCTCGACGAGCTCGACGATCTCCGTGATGTGCGTGGAGACGCGCGGCTCGACCGTGGGCTTCTGCACGCCGATCTCAGCCAGATCCTGGTCGGCGATGAGGCTCATGCGCGCCGACAGCGCGAGCGGCTCTTCCCCGTTCTCCGCCGCGCGCTTCACGATCTTGTCGTCCACGTCCGTCACGTTGCGGACGTAGACCACGTCGAGCCCGCGCTCGCGAAAGTGGCGCACGAGCGTGTCGAACGCGACGTTGCTCCGCGCGTGCCCCGCGTGCGCGAGGTCGTACGTGGTCAGCCCGCATTGATAGAGCTTCACCTTCCCGGGTTCGCGGGGGACAAAGTCTTCGAGCTTCTGCGTGAGCGTATTGTGGAGGCGGATCATCGTGGTCTCTGAGTTCCGCGATCGATGATATCAAAAGGGTGCTCGTTCATGCGGGAATCCGGTACGTCACCCGTCATTCACCTCGCGCATCTCGCGGCTTGCGCAGCTGTCGGCGCTCTCCTCTTGCTCGTGGGGTGCGGCGCGCCCACAGCCGCGCACGGCGAGACCGTCTACCGCGAAGGTGCCGTGGCGTTCAAGCTGCCGGAGACGCCCCCGAGCTGGAAGCAGATCAAGGTCTCGCACGCGGCCCTGAGCTACCGCGACGACGTTCACGACGCGAGCATCCTCGTCAACGGACGCTGCACCACGCTGGATGGCGACACGCCGCTCCTCGCGCTGACGAATCACCTGGTGATGGGCACCACCGAGCGCGTGGTGGAGAGCCAGGCCGTGGAGCCGTTCGACAATCGAGAGGCACTGCACACGCGGCTCACCGCCAAGCTGGATGGCGTGCCGTTCGGCTTCGACATCTTCGTCCTCAAGAAGGATGGCTGCGTCTACGACTTCGTCTACGTGGCATCGCACGACGTGATTGACGGCGGCGCGCCCGTGTTCGACGCGTTCGTGCGTGGCTTCCGGACGCTGCCGGGCTCCGGAGCGAAGATCTGATGGAGGGCGGGAGCTTCACGCGGTTCATCGAGGCGCTCGGTGAGATCGCCGTGCTGGTGCGCGCCACCATGCGGTCCCTTTTCAAGCGGCCGCTCGAGATCTCTTCCACGCTCTACCAGATGGAGTCGCTCGGCGTGCGCTCGCTCGGGATCGTGACGGTGACGTCCGTGTTCATCGGCATGGTCATGACCATCCAGTTCGCGTTCGGCCTGCGCCGCTTCGGCGGCCTGGAGTACGCGCCACGCGTCATCGTCCTCTCGTTCCTTCGCGAGCTCGCGCCCACGCTCACCGCTGTCATCGTGGGCGGACGCATCGCCAGCGGCATGGCCGCGGAGGTGGGGGCCATGGACGTCACCGAGCAGGTGGATGCGATCCGCGCGCTCGGCGCGGACCCGGCAAAGAAGCTGGTGCTCCCGCGCGTGGTCGCCGCCACGCTCGTCATGCCGCTGCTCAGCGTCTACGCGCTCGTGCTCGGCATCATCGGCTCCATGGGCATCTGCCACTTCCAGTACGACATCAGCCCGAGGGCCTACGTCCTGTCCGCCATGGAGGTCATCAAGATCAGTGACTTCATCAGCGGCATCGCCAAGACGCCAGTCTTCGGCTTCATCATCGCCATGACGGGCTGCTACTTCGGCATGCACACCCGCGGCGGCACGGAAGGCGTGGGACAGGCGACCACGCGCACCGTGGTGGCCGTGTCGATCGCCATCCTGATCGCCGATCTCCTCCTCACCAAGCTGTTCATCACCATCCTGTCCCAGTGAGCAAGAACACCTTCGAGACAGCCTTCATCTCCGCGACGCTGCTGTCGCTTGCCGCGCTCGTGCTGGTGCCGATACATGCAAACTACATGCGTGTGCGCAGGCGCGCGGATGCGTCCGCCATCGCGGAGATCGCCACGCGCCTGCCTTCTGGCGATCTCGCGCTCTCGGGCGGCGCGCGGTGGCTCCGGTTCCCATCGCTGGAGGAGCCGGGCGCAGCGTTCGCTGACGGACCCGCAGTACCAGACCCGGACCCCGCAGGTGGAATGATGGCGCCCCCGCGCGAGCTGTACAACGAACGCGCGAACCCCGGCACGCACGCGGTGCCCACCAGCAAATGAGCAAGTCGCACCAGAATCCCACGCTGCTGCTCCTTCGCTTTGCCGTCAGCGGCCTGAAGCGTCGCCGCGCGAAGGCGCTCGCCGTCGGTGGCGGGCTCTTCTTTGCAGTCGCACTGCTCTCCGCGGTTCTCTTTCTCTCCGACGCGCTTCGCGCAGAGTCGCAGCGCGCCGAGGCAGCGTGGCCGCACCTCACCGTCTCGTCGCTCAAGGGCGGACGGCCCACGGCGACATCCGTGCATGATGCATCCAAGCTCCGCGACATCCTGGCCGTGGGCTCCGTTCGCCCGCGCGTGTGGGGCTACGTGTTTCTCCCGGCTCTGCAGGGCAACGTGACTGTGGTGGGCGTCTCCTCGGAGCCCGCGCCGCCGGAGATGGCGCTCCGCGCGTCGCTCGGGAGCGGTCGTGATCTCGTGCTGGGCGCGCACGAGATGGTGACGGGGAAGGATCTGGCCACGTTCCTCGGCCTGCGCGCCGGCGACGAGCTCGGCCTGCCGTCTGTTTCGCCGAAGGCAAAGCCGCTGAAGCTCGTGGGCACGTTCGCCTCCAACGTGGACCTCTACACCACGGATGTGGTGCTCATGGACGAGGCGGATGCACGCGCGGTCCTGGGCTACGCGGACGACGAGGCCACGGACCTCGCGGTGACGCTCACGAACGAAGCGGAGAGCGCGGTGGTGGTGAAGACGGTGACGGAGCGGCTTCCCGGCGCGCGCGTGATCGAGCGCGGCTCGGCGACGCGTGCGTACGTGCTCGCTTACGGTAGGCGCGCTGGCCTGGTGCTTGCGGCGTGCATCCCGGTGATCCTCGCGTTGCTCATGATCGCGTGGGATCGGCTGAGCGGCGCGGGGCCGGAGGAGCGACGCGAGATCGCGGTCCTCAAGGCCGTGGGCTTCTCCACGAAGGACGTGCTCTGGCTGAAGCTCGCGGAGTCGCTCGCGACGGGCGTGCTCGCCACGGCGCTCGGCATCGTCGTGGGATACGTGTGGGTGTTCGCGCTCGGTGCGCCGGGGCTGCGCGCCGCGCTCGTGGGTTGGAGCGTGCTCTATCCGGACGCGCCGCTCACGCCCGCAGTGGATGCGGCCGAAGTGCTCGGCCTCTCGCTCGCGATCCTGGGCCCGTTCGCGCTCCTCAGCATCGTGCCGGCATGGCGCGCCGCCATCGTGGACCCCATGGATGTCCTGCGATCGGGGTGATCCTGGCCCCCGCCGAAAGTCTGATATCCTTTCAGTCTGCATGGCAAACCCGGAAGTCTTCTCGCTCGAGGCTGCGAACGCGCTGCTCCCGCGCATCCGTACGATCTGCGAGCGGCAGTTCGCGCGGCGCCGGGACATCGAGAGCGCGCTTCAGAACCTGGGTGAGAAGACCGGTGAGACGGGGCAGAACGGCGGCACGGTCACCATGTCCGCGGACGACAACCCGTCCGTGCGCGAGATGAAGCGCGAGATCGTCACGCTGGTGGAGCGCTATCGCGCGGGCTGGCGCGAGGTCGAGGGCCTTGGCGTGGTCGTGAAGGATCCGCGGGTGGGCCTGTGCGACTTCCTGGGCGAGCTCGACGGCCGCCCCGTCTACTTCTGCTGGCGATACGGCGAGGATCGCGTGAGCCATTGGCACGCGCTGCACGAGGGAGCCGCGAGCCGCAGAGCGCTCGAGGAAGAAAAGCGCAAGCGCCTCATCAACTGAGGATCCAGCATGGACAAACCTGACCGAGCCGCAGCCGAGCGCGCGATCGATGAGTTCCTGCGGGCGCTCGGGCGTGATCCCGCCGCCGAGCCGGAGCTGCGGCACACCAAGACGCGCGTCGTGAACGCCTTCGTCGATCAGCTGTGTGTAGGATACACGCAAGATCCGAACGCCGCGCTCGCTGAGCACGCAATCGACGGTGTCCGTGGCGAGGTCATCGTGCGCGGAATCCCCGTGCTCACGACGTGCCCGCACCACCTGATGCTGGCGACCGGCGAAGCCACAGTGGGCTTTCTGGCGACAGGTCGCGGCGTGGGCCTGGGAGCCATCGCGGACGTCGTGCGGATCTGTTCGCGAAGGCTCATCTTGCAAGAGGCCATCGGCGACGACGTGTGTCGCGCCATTCACGAGGTGCTGGCGCCTGCGTGGGTCTTCTGCCGCGTCACGCTCGCGCACGGCTGCATGCGCGTCGCGGATGATTCGCTGTCGCGGACCACCGTGGAGACCCTGGCCATACGGGGCGACGTGCCCGCGTCGGCGCTCGCCCTGCCGCAGACCGAGGTCCGCGCGTGAGGACGGCGCTCGTCACCGGAGCAGGGCGCGGGATTGGTCGCGCCGTGGCCGTGTCACTCGCCAAGCGCGGGTGGCATATCGCGCTCGTGTCTCGCACCGCGAGCGAGCTCATGGAGACACACGCCCTCGTGCTGGACGAGGGACAGCGCGCGTTCGCCGTCGCATGTGACGTCTCGCGCCCGGAAGAGGTGAAGGCAGCGCGTGATCGCATCGCCAGTGAGCTCGGTGCGCCAGAGGTGGTCGTGTGCGCCGCGGGCATCGTGCGTCGTGTGCCTGTGCTGGACATGACCGACGACGATTTCGATCAGGTCATCCGCGTGAACCTCCACGGCGTCTTCTACTGCGCGCGCACCTTCGTCCCCGCCATGCGCGCCGCGCGAACCGGCCGTTTCGTCGTGGTCTCGAGCATCTCGGCCACGCTCGGGTCCGCGAGTCAGAGCGCGTACGCGGCCTCCAAGTGGGGCGTCGACGGGTTCATGAAGTCGCTCGCGGAGGAGCTGCGCGGCAGCGGCGTGGCCGCGATGAGCGTGCGCCCGGGCGCCGTGAACACGCGCATGCTGGAGGGGTCGCCGTATCCGGCGCAGATGCAGGCAGAGGACGTGGCCAACCTGGTTACCTATGCATGCCTCGACGCGCCGCTCTCCATGAACGCCAGCGCGATCGACATCTTCGGCCCATGACGAAGAAGCTGGTTGGCAGAGTTCCGCGCGCGGAGGCGGAGCTGAAGAAGATGCTGCGGATGGACTACCCGCCGTTCGACGTGCTGCTGGTCTTCGACGAGGGCCGCTTCTTTGCGATCGAGGACGCGTGCAACCACGCGGGCGCGAGCCTGGAGCCCGGATACGTGGAGAATGCATGCATCGTGTGCCCGGTGCACGGCTACAAGTTCTCGCTGGAGACCGGTGAGCTGCTCGCGCCGAAGGGCCTCTGCGATTCGCAGCGCACGTTCACCGTGGAGCTCCTCCCGGATGAGGTCGTGGTCTGGGACACGTTCTCGCTGCTCGTCGTCCGGTGATATGTTGCGGCGATGCGTTCCCGGCGACCCCACGGAGCTTCATGTTCACGCTGGCGATCCCCCTCGCGGCGCGGCGTGCAGCGCGTTCGGCGGACGAGCTCAGAACGTGTAGCTCACCAGCAGTGAGCTCAAAATGTATAGCGAAGGGACAGCGCGCCGTCCCAGGCGAGGGGGGTGTCGCTTGCGCCGATCGTCTTCTTGAAGCCGGTGAGATCGCGGGCGCCGCCGAGGAGGCCCAGCGCGAGGTGGCGATCCATCTGGTACCACTCCACGCCCAGGTGTCCGCCGAAGTAGAGATTGAGCGTCTCGGCGTTCTTGTAGCCGATGTTCGCGAGCGCGCTCTTCGCGATGTCCGCCTTCGCGAAGCCCACGCTGCCCTCGAGGAAGATCGCGACGGGGTCCGTGATGTGGACCGTGCCACGCAGGCCGGCTCCGAAGCCGAACGCAGCAAACGCGTGCGTCTTGGGCGCGTTTTGCAGGTTGCTGGTGTCCGTGAAGAACAGGTTTCCCTCACCGAACACCATGAGGAACTTGAGAGGCTCGTACCCGGCCTGGAGCCGCAGCTCTGGTGCAGTCGGCGCGACCTTCCGGAACTGACCGACGAAGCCCAGCGCGCCGAGCGCTGACTGCAGCACGATGCCGCGCTTGTGCGGCTGCACAGGTGGGGGATCGTCAGGCGAAGGGGCCGGCTTGCTGTTGTCCGTCGTGGGGAGCGTGGTGAGGTTCGACGTGTCGATCACCGTGTGCTCTTCGGCGTGCGCGACGCTCGCGGACAAGCAGCAAAACGCCAGCGTTACGAGCGCTGCGCGGAGAGATGAGATCCCGAGCTTCGACTTCGTCGTGCGGCTCACGTGCCGAGCATACACTCACTTGAAGTTCTGGACAGCCCACACCTTGCCGCCGGAGCTGGTGTAGAAGCCGCACGCCACTTGCGTGTACTTTGCATTCTTCATGTTCTCGTAGTGGCCGCCGCCGGGCCCCTCCGCCCACATGGCCTTCAAGCAGCTGGTGACCATGGTGGCATCCGCGGGCCCCGGCCATCCCGGACACTCGTCCTGAGCAAACTCCATGCATTTTCCAAATGCGCCATGAGGGCTGCCACTGGAGTCACTCTTGGCCTGCCCATCCACACAGCTCTCTTCATCCATCCATCGCGTGAGAGCAGGCGATCCCACGGTCTTCCGGTACGCATTGATGGAGTCGACACAAGCCTGCTGAGCCGTCCCGTCACCAGTCCCATCGCCGGTGCCTGACCCAGTACCAGTCCCAGTTCCGGTTCCAGTTCCGGTTCCGGTTCCAGGGCTCGTGCTGTCACTGCTGCAACCAGCGAGAGCAACCAGCACGACGACCACGACCGCCCCCCCCATCGCGACGTTCCTCATTCCACGAGTGTACCGCTATTTGAGCAGCCAGCCGAAGAGCATGTGCTTCGTGGTCGCGCGCGACACCTGCGCGATGGAGTCAACCAGCGGGATCTCCTTCGGGCACACCTCCACGCAGTTCTGCGCCTTGCCGCAGTCCGCGACGCCGCCCTCGCCCATGACGGCCTCGAGCCGCTCCGTCGCGTGCATGCTGCCGCTCGGGTGGAGGTTGAAGAGGCGCACCTGGTTGATCGCCGCGGGCCCGATGAAATTCGAGTGATCGTTCACCTGCGGGCATGCCTCGAGGCAGCAGCCGCACGTCATGCAGCGCGACAGCGGGTACGCCTCTTCCTGGTTCTCCGGCGCCTGGCGCGGACCGGGCCCGAGCTCGTGTGAGCCGTCGAGCGTGATCCATGCCTTCACCTTCGTGAGGTCGTGAAACATGCGCGAGCGATCGACGATGAGGTCGCGCACGAGCGGGAACTTCGTCATCGGCGCGAGGGTGATCGGCTCGCCGTTGGGGCTGATCTGATCGATGAGCGCGGTGCAAGACTGTCGCACGCGCCCGTTCACGATCATGGTGCACGCGCCGCACACCTCTTCGAGGCACGACGACTCCCACACCACGGGCGCCACCTTCGTGCCGTCCACCGTCACGGGGTTCCGCTGCACTTCCATGAGCGCGCTGATCACGTTCATGCGCGGGTGCCACTCCACGTCGAACTCTTCCCAGCGCTTCTCCTTCGTGGGGCTGTCCTGGCGGAGAATCTTGAGGCGGATCTTCTTGTCTGACATGGGGCGTTCTCTTCCGAAGTTCTTTCGTTCCGCGGATCAGGCGGAGGGCGTGGCGGCGGCGGACTTCTTTGATTCCTTGCCGTCGAGTGCCCCCGTGGCAGCGGCGCTTGCTGCGCCCGCTTGCTCGTACTTGCGTGCGCGCGGTGTCACCAGGCTGATGTCCACGGAGTCCGTGACGTGTACCGAGCGCCCGGCCAGATTGTAGTCCAGCTCGCGCACGTAGGTCACTTCGCTGCGGCCCTTTTCTCCGCCCTTGTAGAGCGCCAACGTGGACCGCAGAAACTCCTTGTCGTTGCGATCCTTGAACGCGGGCTTGAAGTGCGCGCCGCGTGACTCGTCCCTGTTGCGCGCGCCCTGGGCGATCACGCGCGCGAGGACGAGCATGTTGTTCAAGTGGCGCACGAACTGGGCGCCTCGGTTCGCGTGCTCAGACGTGTCGAGCACGTTGACCTTCTTCGCGCGGTCCTCGAGCTCGTCGATCTTCGCGATGACCTTGTCGAGCTTGTCGTTGTGGCGCTCGATGGTGCAGTCGAGCAGCATGGCGTCGCCGAGCTCCTTGTGGAGACCGTACGGGTTCTCCTTGCCATCGAGCTTCAGGAGGTCCGTGTATTTTGCACGTTCACGCTTCTCTGCCTTGTCGAACGTGGACTTCGGCGAGTCGTAGCCGGACGTCTTCATGTTCTTGCGATACGTCGCCATGGACGGGCCCGTCACCATGCCCGCATAGATGCAGGAGAGGAGGCTGTTCGCGCCGAGCCGATTGGCGCCGTGGTACTGGTAGTCCACCTCGCCAGCGGCGTAGAGGCCCTCGATGTTCGTGGACTGGTTCCGCGGAGAGCCAGCCACCAGCGAACCGTCGGCGCTGCGCTCGAAGTCCACCCACAGGCCACCCATGCTGTAGTGCACGGCGGGGAAGACGCGCATCGGGTTCTCGTACGGATCCTCGCCGACGAACTTCTCGTAGATCTCCAGGATGCCGGCGAGCTTGTGCTTCAGCACGTCCTTCTGGATGTGCGTGAGATCCAGGTAGACCTCGAGCTCGTTCTTGTTCGTCTTGTCGTTGTAGACGCCCTTCTTCTCGTGGAAGCACTTGAGGAAGAGCTCGCGGCTCGCGATGTCGCGCGGGACCAGGTTGCCGTAGCCGGGGTATTTCGCTTCGAGAAAGTAGTCGCGATCGCCTTCGGGCACGTCGCGTCCGACGCGGCGCTCCTTCGGATCCTTCGGGACCCACACGCGTCCGCCTTCGCCGCGCGCGCTCTCCGAGATGAGGCGGAGCTTGTCCGCGCCGGGGATCGCGGTGGGGTGCACCTGGATGAATTCGCCGTTTCCGTAGCACGCGCCCTGCTGGTAGACGGCGCTGGCCGCGGTGCCTGTGTTGATGACGCTGTTCGTGGAGCGACCGAAGACGATGCCGGGGCCGCCGGTGGCAAGGCACACGGCGTCTGCCGGGAAGCTCGTCACGTCCATGGTCTTCAGATCCTGCGCGACGATTCCGACGCAGCGACCGGTGTCGTCCTGGACGATGGAGACGAAGTCCCAGAACTCGAACTTGCGGACCATCTTCTCGCCCTTGACGACGATCCCCTTCTCGTCCTCGACGTCGACGGTCTCGAACCGGCGCACCTGCTCATCCAGTGCATAGAGCAGCTGCTGTCCGGTGGTGGCGCCTGCGAACGCGGTGCGGTGGAAGAGCGTGCCGCCAAAGCGACGGAAATCGAGCAGACCTTCAGCAGTGCGGTTGAACGGCACGCCCATGCGGTCGAGCATGTACACGATGCCCGGCGCCGCATCCGCCATGCCCTTCACGGGCGGCTGGTTCGCGAGAAAATCTCCGCCGTAGACCGTCTCTTCGAGGTGTACGCGCGGCGAGTCGCCTTCGCCCTTGGTGTTCACGCTCGCGTTGATGCCGCCCTGCGCGCACACCGAGTGGCTTCGCTTCACCGGCACGAGCGAGAACAGATCCACGGGGACGCCGGCCTCGCAGAGCTTGATGACCGTCATGAGCCCAGCAAGGCCTCCGCCGACGACGATGACTCGCCGGACCTTGCCTGACTCGCTACGGATGCCCTTCGCTTGCGCCATGATTCTTCCTTAGCATTACTGCCGAATGTTGAGCTCGAGGCTGGTATAGAGCTACTTGGACTCGGGACAAGGCGGTTCTAGCGCGGACTGTCCGGTGGGGAGAAGACGGGTTCCCGTCGAAAAGAAGACGATGGTCGAGAAGCCCAGCAAGAAGAGCCCGACAGAGAGAGCCGCGGCGCTCCATGCGACGACCCGTTGGGCGCGGCGACTGACGACGAGACCCCAGGACAGGCAGAAGCCCACGATGCCGTTGCCGAAGTGGAACACGGCGCTTCCGAGCCCGAGCACGTACGCGAGCGCATAGAGCTGAAGGCCCCACGTGGTGGCGGCGAGGTGCGCCTGCAACGTGTCGTAGAACGCGCCTGACGTCATCCCGAAGAGCCATTTTTGTACGCGAAATTCCCACAGATGCGCGCACAGGAAGAGGAGCGTGAGCACGCCGGTCACGCGCTGAAGGACGTAGAGCCAGTTGCGCCCGTGCACGTAGGCGATCGGGTTCGGGCGCGCTTCGGTGGCCAGCTTGATGCCGTAGATGGCGTGGAAGGCGAGCGGCAAGAAGATGCCAAAGACCTCGATGATCGGAAGCGCGGGTAGCTTCTGGATCTGGTCCACGGCGTGATCGAACTGCGCGCGCCCGCCGAGCGCGGACGAATTGGTCCAGAGGTGCTCCACGAGAAACACCCCCACGGGGATGATCCCGGTGAGGGAGTGGGCCTTGCGCAGCAGGAATGCCCGTCGACTCGTGGCTGCCTTCTGCTCCATGGTGTCCGAACGCGCTGGACGAGTGTCCTTCCGCGCTCTCTGCACGCTCCTACAGGCATCCTTTATGAGAACGCAGCTGGAGCGTCAACTCACGATGCGCGGGTGAGGACCCAGCGCTGCGGCGCCCCGTCGTGACAGGTGTACTGCTGCACGCTGAGGCCGCGTTGTGCCGTGCCGTGAGGAACGTCGACGCACAGCCCGCTCGCTCCGGAGCGAAGCGTGTAGCTGCCATCCGGCCTGAGGCTGAACGTCCATCGCTGCGCTTCCGTGTGATTGCACTCGTACTGCCAGAGGGTGACGTTGTTGCTCTTGTCGTCGTAAGGCACGTCGAGGCATCTGCCGCTGACGAGCGAGCGCACCTCGTATACGTCCTCGGCCACCCGGCGGAGCGTCCACGACTGCGCGTCGGTCCCGTTGCAGTCCCACTGCCAGAGCATCGTCGGAGAGCTCATCGAGCGATGCGGCACGTCGAGGCATTCCTGCGACGCGACGTTGCGCAGCACGTACGTGCCATCCGGGAGACGGGGCGGCGGAGGGGGCGTGGCCGCGAGCTTTGGACCAGGCGCCCCCGAGAGCATGGCCGTTCCTGCATAAGCCACGACGACACTCTGCGGGGCTGCGAATACGGCTGGATGCGCTGGCCTTGTCTCCGCGCACCCCGCAGCGGTTGCAGAGGCAGACGCGAGAGCCAGGAGAGCGATCGCAGCGCGAGCCACGCCTTCATGACGTCGGACGGTCATGCCGCCATGGACGCAACCCGTGTGCCTGGAATCGACCTCACGGATCACGCGGGCTTCGCCGCGGCGTCACCGCGTTTCGCGGCGCCCGGCCCCGTCGACCGTGGTCCTCCCTCCCGTGTTACGCTGACCTTCGTGAGGCCGAAATTCTTCGCGCCGTTTCTCGCGCTCTTCCTTCCCGCCGCCTGTGGCGGTGCCACGAACGTCACACGTCCCGAGGCCGCGCTCTCGCAGACGCTGGGGCCCGAAGAGGCGTTCGACGAGCTCCGTGATGAGTGGCTCCGCGAGCACTCTCCGCGCACCGCGCAGCTTCGCGACTCTCTGATCTCGTTCGTCGCCAAGTTCCCGAACGATGGCGTCACCGCGAAGGTCCACGCGTATCTCGCGATCACGCTCATGGACTTCAACGACGACGCGGGCGCAGACAAGGAGCTCGCGCTCGCCAGCAAGGCGAAGCTCGGCAGCGCGCGCGATTTCGTGAACGTGGTCCATGCGCGGGCGCTGCGTCGGAAGGGGCAGCCGGAATACGCGCTGGAGCTGCTGCGTCCGCTGGTCGGCAAGATGATCGATCCGGTGGAGCGGGAGATCTTCCTGGAGGAGACGGCGCTCTGTGCAGTGGACGCGAAGCTCTCGTACGAGGCCGTCGCGTACATGGATGCGTGGCTGCGTGGCGTGAGCGAGGATGGGAAGGAGCGCGTCCGCGAAAAGGTCCGCTTGGCCGTGCAGAACCTACCGCGAGAGGTCGTGGAGACCACGTACCGCTCCATCCGCGGACACAACACAGCCTCCAGCTACTCGCGCGACCTCGAGAAGGTAGTCGCGCTGCGCCTCGGTGAGATTGCCGTGGCCGAGAACGACGCGTCGCTCGCGCGCTGGCTGCTCGACCCCGAGACCGGCGGCGCCACGTACCCCACCGAGGAGATGCCGAAGGACCTTGGCGATCTCGCGACCAGTCGCCGCGGCATCAAGACCGTCTACGGCAAGATGGTGGGCCTCTTGCTGGGCGGGCAGACCGAAGAGGAGCGAGACAGGAGCGCCGAGGTCGCGCGCGGCGTCGCGTTTGCGCTCGGCCTGCCCCGCGCGTCGGGCGCCGACCCGGTCGACGTACGCCTGGTCACGCGCAATGACGGCGGCGACTTCCAGCACGCCGAGCTCGCGCTCGAGGAGCTCACGGGCGAGGGAGTCTCCGTCGTGATCGCGGGCGTGGGCGGCGCCTCCGCGGACCGCGCGAAACGCTACTGCGAAGCGCACCAGGTCCCGCTCATCCTCGTGCACCCCGGCAGCGACGAGCCGGCGCAGAGCACGATGCTCCTCGGAATGGAACGCGGCACGGAGCTGCCGCTCCTCGCGACCGCTCTCACGCGCCTTGGTCAGTCGAAGGTCGTGCTCGTCACCTCTGCAGAGGGCGAGCGCGCGCTGGAGGTCGGCGCGATCGAGACCCAGGGAATGCTCTCGCTGGCGCAGGTGTCCGGTTGCGATGCGATGGCGCCGCAGGCAGGGGAGCCACGCTTCCCCGTCAGCACGTGGGAGAAGAACGGCGTGCGCGGCGTCATCATCTCGGGTCCCGGCGAGTGTGCGCGCGACGTCGTGTTCGACGGGCGCTTCGCCTTCGCGAAGGAGGAGACCTTTGCCATGACCCTGGACGCAACCGAGAGCGCAGAGGTCGTGGAGCGCATGACGAAAGGCACACGCGCGCGCATTCTCAGCGCGCAGACCGGGCTCTTCCCGGTCCTCGCGGACAAGGTCGGCACGGACGCGGACCTTGCTCGCTACGTGGCCGCGTTCGCGGTTCGCCCCACGTGGTGGGCCGCTCTGGGCCGCGACGCAGGGGTGCTGGCGCGCAGAGCCGTGTCGCCGCTGCCCACGGAGGGCGCGACCGACGCGCGCGAGATCACGCAGCGCCGGTCGATCGTGGTCGGAGGTCTGATGGCGACGCGCACGCGCATGTGGACCACGGATGCGGAGGGCTTCGGTACGGCCCGCGCCATCCCGCGCGCGTTCACCGTCGTCGAGTGGCCGCGCAAGTAGGAGAGCGGGGAGGCCTATTTTTCCAGCTTCTTCAGGTGATCGCAGGAAGGAGTGTTCTTCTTCTCGCAGGCTCGCCGGAACATCACGCGCGCCTTCGGAAGATCCACGTCCACGCCGTTGCCCTTCTCGTATCCGAGGCCCGCCTGGTAGCACGCGTCCGTGATGGGGAACTCGTCGAGGCACGCAGACGCGAAGAGCGGCACTGCCTTGCCCATGTCAGCCTTGAGGCCGGTCCCGCCCTTCGCGTAGAGCCGAGCGGATTCGGTGCAGCCGATCGCGTCCCCCGCGTCGCAGGCGCGCTTGAAGAAGCGAACACCCTTCGTCGCATCACCGTCGCCGGTGTAGATGCGCCCGAGCGAGATGCAGCTCGGCGCGTACGTGTTGTAACAAGTCTTTCGGTACAGCTCGAGACCCTTGGGCTTGTCCTTCGTCATGAGGTCGTCGGCCACGGAGTCGCACGAGGAGTCGTCGTCCTTTGCGCATCCCTTTTGCGCGAAGTCGAGCGCCTTCACTGGATCGGCGGCAGGCACGCTGAGGCCGATCGCGTAGTACAGCGACGCCATGCCACAGCTCTCGCCGCTGCCCTTGTCGCACTGCGCCGTGCACTCTTCGATCGTGTCGGTGATGGTGCAGTCGTGCGGCGCCGCCCCGGTCTTTGGAGCGCACTTGCCGTCCGTCGCGACGAGCCCCTCTGGACACACCACGTCGGGCTTGTTCTCGGTCGCGGCGGCGGCCTTCGGCGGTGGAGCTGCGCCTTCGGCGATGCTGAGGAGGCGCACGCGCAGGAGAGCGCTGCAGCCCTGCGGCGGGATCTCGCCATCGAGGTCGCTCTTCTTGCAGGCGTCCATGTCGCCATCCTTGTTGTCGATGTTGTGGTTGGACGAGCTCTCCGCGCTTGCCCCGACACCACCCGCACCGAAAAGATCGCCGACGGTGGCCTTGGCGCCGACCGAACCGGTACTTCCGGTGGTCATCGCGAAGGCGCCAATGGTTGCAGAATGCACGAAATGCGTCGCGCCCTCGCATTTGGCCCCGCCGAGCGACGTGCGCTCGAGCGCGTCGAGAGTCGTGGTCTTCTTGCCGACCATGATGAGGCCGATCTTGAGCGCGATTCCGCTCTTGATGCTGGCGCCGATGGTGGCGCCGTGCGCAGGCAAGTTGGCTTGAGCTTGATCCGCGTTGTCGATCGCGATCATCTGCTCCTTCTTGTTCATGCCCATGAACCCGTACGCGCCCGCAGGGTGGCAGTCGGGCAGTAGCTTGATGCCCTTGCAGTCGTAGTGGACCACGGCCACGCCTTGCTTCATGGCGACCTCGAGATCACCGCGCTCCTCCGGTTCCCAGTCCACGATGAGCGGCGTGCCCTCGGCCTGCACGTTGTGGCAGACCGCGGGAGGGTCCTTCGCGCCGCCGCGGGCGTTGTTGAAGGTCGGGTCCTGCGGGCGGATCTGCTCTCCCGTGTTCTTGGTGCCGCAAGCGGCGCCCGCGAAGAGTACGAAGGCTCCGAAGCAAAGGAGGGACGATGCGCGCATGAAAGACATGGTCCTATGTTCCGTCCAGGAAGCCAAGAATCTTCCCCGCTCGTCAGGAGCCTTGCAACACGGCCACCGCCAGCGACGCGGCGAGCGCGAGCGGGAAGACCCAGCGGCAACGCTTGTCGAGCCGCACGGCCTTGTCCTTCTCGCCGCCGCGTGCGAGGCGGTTCGTCCATACGGCCTGCAGCACCGCCATCCCTATGAGCACGTAGCAGATGGTGAACGCGCGATCAGCGATCGTCAGGTAGTTCACGTCCGGCAGCGAGCCCTCTTCCGTGAACTGGAGCGCAACGGCCGCGAGCAGACAGGTGACGCCCACGGACATCGATGAGCCGAGATCCTCCGGATCGATCCAGAACACGCTGAACGAGATGAAGACGATGACGAGCAGCGGCAGGAAGAACTTGCCCAGGTGGAAGCTGACGTGTCGCGTGACGTCCACGCTGAACGTGGCGTAGTCGTATGCGGGCGCGCCTTCTTCGTACTTGTACGTGCGCTGCGTGCGCTCGAAGATCAGGTTCTGCTCCTGGAGATTCCACGCGGACAGCTGGTTCAGGACCACATCGTCGATCCCCGACGGCCCCGGCTTGTCTGCGTAGTGCACGCGGCTCGACGGGAACACGGCGTCGGAGAAGACGATCGACATACGCTGCTTGTCGAACGGGAACGCGCGCAGGTTGTACGGGTTGTGGAGCGTGCTGCGGATGCGTCGCTCGCGACGACACTTGCCGTTCGCGAGCGTGGTGCGATCGAACTGCTCCGCCGTGCGATTGACCTCGTTGTAGATCTCGGTGGCCGGCGCAAAGCCCGGGAGCGGCGGCCAGTTCTCGGTCAGGTAGAAATCGATCGACCAGGTCTGCGCCTTCTCGTTCAGCTCGTAGATGCCCACGAGCACGACGCCGATGTCGACGTTCGCGACCTTGTCCTTGCTCTCCTCGGTCAGCGCGGCCGGGCAGCACTCGGCCGGGCCGGAGCACGTCGCAGGTTTGTCATCGGCGCTTGCCTCTCGCGACAGCACCATGAAAAACGCACAGACGAGCGTGGCCACGAAGACTCGACGCAGGTAGCTCCACATGCCGGCAGAATACACACGTTCGTCGCGGCCGCGGCGCCGCCGTGTTCCGAAGGCCGCTTCAGAAGATGTGGCGCTGCAACCAGTCACGCACGCCGGGAGAGAACGCCGCACCGAGGTTTCCGCCAGGCGAGGCGCCGTCCTCGCTCTTCACGTTCGCCCAGTACTGCTGCTCGATGGCGGCCATCTGCCGCCCCGCGTCGGAGTCCACGGGCTGATCGTAGAGGGCCTTCGCTTCGGGCGAGTTGAAGACGCGACCGATCTTCTCTTCACCGTAGTTTCCGAGGGTGCTGTAGATCGTGCCGATGGCGTTGTGGACGGCGTTGCCGACCGTACCCGCCGGATAGCCCTTCGTTGCAGCGTACGCGCCAAGACGCGACTCCGGGTCCGGGGTCAATTTCCCGTCATCGACGCTCTGCTTGATGTCGCCGCGCGAACCGGCGCCAGTCGTGAGGTCCCCGAGGTCCTTCATGGCGCCCATCATCCCGGTGCGGCCGTCTCCGTACTTTCCGTCAGCCCCTTTTCCGACGTTGGGTGTGCTGCCGCTGCCGCTCCCCGAGCCGCCGGTGTTGAGGAGCGAGAGACCGCCGTGAGCCTGGATGTTCACGCCGGAGAAGAGAGGGTCGCGGCTCAGCGCATCGCGCACCTGCTGACTGTCCGAGAGCTCTGCGACCGCTCCGTCCATCCAGCTGTGTGCCGCGATCATCGCGTCCACCTTGCCGGTCTGGAGCTCCGCGAGTCGCTGGTCCAGACCGCCGGGGTACTTGTCCTCGATGGCGGTGAGCAGGTGGCCGATGAATGCGTCGAAGCGCTTCGCCTCGATCGTCGCGTCTCCCGGCAGGGTTCCTTGTGGGGCCGTGCCCAGGACGCCGCGCGCAAACGCCTGACCCTGGGTGTCCGCCTTCGCGGGAGCGTTCGCCGCGCTAGCGCTGCCGTTGCTGCCGCAGCCAATCGCGCCCCCAGGAAGCAACACGACGAGGGAAAGCGCGGAAATGCGCGCAGCACGGGCCAGCGTGGAAAGCATGAGATCATCATACCGCATCCCTGCTCCGCGTCAGCGCTGCATCACGCGAAGCAGGGCCAGCGACAGGCGCACCTCTTCTATCGTCAGCGCCGCTCTCGTAGCGATCTCCGCTGCTGTCGGCTTCGTCGCTCCTCCCGCTCTCAGGTCTCTCGCGGCGGCGACCACCTTCTTCAGATTCTGCTCGCCGCGTCCGCCCGCCGCCGTCCCAACGGTGCGCCCCTGATGCTCCAGCTCGACGAAGATCCGCTCGATGTCCTCGGGCGTCACGCTCTCGATTCCGATCGCGTCGCCCACCGCATCCAGCGGAATCTCGGCGCCGCTGGGGTGCGCGGCGAGGAGCGCGGACACGATCTTCGAGATGTCGAACGCACCTCTCACGACGCCATTCGTACCATGGCTTCGTACCGCGCATGCGTTCAGTTACGGCATCGTCACAGCCTAGATGATTGACACTACCCACCCCGACACTAGGATGCGCGCGCCACTGCCCTTGGTTTTCCCTGTGGGAAGAGACGGGCGGGCTCGCGGGTTCCTGCGGGCCGATAGCTGCTTTGGGAGGTCTCGTGACTACCGACGTGATGATTTATGCGCAGGATCTGAGCAAGCACTATGGCTCGTTCCGCGCCCTGGACCGGGTGAGCTTCGAAGTTCGACGTGGCGAGGTCGTGGGGTTCCTCGGACCCAACGGCGCCGGCAAGTCGACCACGATGCGCATCCTGACGTGCTTCATCTCGCCGACCGGGGGCACTGCCCGCGTGCACGGCTTCGACGTCTTCGACGATCCGCTGCCAGTACGCGAGAGCCTCGGGTACCTCCCGCAGCGCGCGCCGCTGTACCTCGAGATGAACGTGTACGAGTACCTGCGGTTCGCCGCGGACCTTCGTCACCTCGACGGTGAGACCTTCAAGAAGCGCGCGCGCAGCGTCGTCGAGGTCTGCGGTCTGGCCCAGGTCCTCACGAAGGACATCCGCCAGCTCTCGCACGGCTATCGCCAGCGCGTCGGCCTCGCCCAGGCGCTCATCCACGATCCGCCCATCCTCATCCTGGACGAGCCCACGAGCGATCTCGACCCGAACGAGAAGGCCGAGTTCCTCGACTACCTGAAGCAGATCGGCAAGGAGCGCACGGTCATGCTCTCGACCCACAACCTGAAGGAAGTGGAGAGCGCGTGCGCCCGGGCGATCATCGTGTCGCGTGGTCGCGTCGTCGCCGACGGTCCGCTCGACGAGATCCGCGCGAAGAGCGGCAACGTCCGCTACGTGGTCTCCGTGCAGGAGTCCGCGAGCGGCTCTGCCTACCGCGGCAAGACGCTCCCCGCGTCGAACGCAGAGGTCTCCGATCTGCTCTCCAAGGTCGCCGGCGTCCGCAAGGTCACCGAGCTCCCCACCGACGAGCGTGCGCACGCGTTCGAGCTCGCGAGCGAGCAGGACGCCGACCTTCGCCCGGAGGTGTTCCGCGCCGTCGCGGACAAGGGCTGGGTCCTCCTCGAGCTACATCGCGACACGCAAACCCTGGAAGACGTCTTCCGTCACCTCACCATCGGCGACGAGCGCCGCAACCGCACCATCGGCGCATCGCCGGACGGGGAAGAAGAAGAGGCGTCGGAGGAGGAAGAGGAGTCCGCCGAGGACACCGACTCCGATGACGACGACAGCGACGAAGAAGGCGACGAGGCGAAGTCATGAGCGAGACCACGACAGACAAAGATCGCGATCTTGAAGAGAAGAAGAAGGCCTCGAAGAAGGGCGAAGACGGAGGCGACAAGAAGGCGTCTTCCAAGGACGAGGAAGAGGAAGAGGAGTCCGACGAGCAAGAGGAGTCCGACGATTCGGACGACGAAGGCGACGACGACGACGACAAGGCGAAGGCCAAGCCGTCACGCAAGGACGACGACGCCGCGCTTGCAGCGAAGCCCCGGAGCGGTCTCCGCGTGGACCGCAGCCCAGCGGCCACGTTCACGCGCAACGTCCTCACGATCGCGAAGCGCGAGCTCGGCAGCTACTTCAACTCCGCCCTCGCATACATCGTCATCAGCCTGAGCCTCGGCGGCTTCGGCGTTCACTTCTTCCTGTTCCAGGGCGGTGTCTGGCAGATCGAGCGCGCGAGCATGGCGCGCCTGTTCCAGTTCGCGCCGGGCGTCCTCTGCTTCCTCACGATCCCGCTCTTCACGATGCGGGCCCTCTCGGAAGAGAAGCGCCTCGGCACCATGGAGCTCCTCATCACGCTCCCGGTCCGCGACAGCGAGGTCATCCTCGGCAAGTTCATCGGCGCGTACGGGATGCTCTTCTTCCAGATCGTCCTGCTCGGCATCTACCCGATCGTCATGTTCGTGTGGCCGTGGCACCTCGGCGTGCTCGACTGGGGTCCGTTCTGGAGCGCCATGCTGGGCATGCTGCTCATGTCGGGCGCTGGCGTCGGCGTCGGCCTCATGATGAGCGGCTTCACGGAGAGCCAGATCCTCTCCTTCTTCCTCACGGCGGCGGGCCTCGCGGCTCTCTACTACGTGGGCGAGGTCGTGCAGTACTTGCCCGGCTGGCCTGGAGACGTCATCTCGTTCTTCAGCTTCCAGTCGCGCATCGAGCCCTTCACCCGCGGCGTCATCGACAGTCGCGCGGTGGTGTACTTCTTGTCCGTCACCATCCTTTCGCTGCTCGTGAGCTTCCGCACTCTCGAGAGCAGGAAGTGGGCCTGAGGAAAATATCATGGAACGCAGAACCAAAGCCGCGACCGAAAGCGGCGTTCTCCTCCTCGTCATCGCGGCGATCCTCGTCGCGGTGAACGCGCTCTCGGCGATCGGTGGCTACAAGCGCATCGACACCACGCACGCCGAGAAATACACGCTGTCCCGTGGCAGCGCGAACCTGGTCAAGTCCTTGAAGAAGGACAAGATCAAGGTCGACGCGTACGTCACCAAGGGACTGCCCAAGCTCGACGCGTTCGTTCGCGACCTGCGCGATCTCCTCCAGGAGTACCAGGCCAACAGCGACGGCAAGCTCGAGTTCCGCATCATCGAAGCGAAGGACGAGAAGGACAAGGAGACGGCGAAGGACGCCGGCCTCGTCGCTCAGTCGTTTGCCGACACGAACCAGGACGAGGACAAGCTCGAGGCCACGAAGGGCTACATGGGCCTGGTCTTCAACTACGGGACGGAGCGCGACGCGATCAAGTTCCTGCCGCCGGGTCAGACCGACGGTCTCGAGTTCTGGATCACGAACAAGATTCGTGAGGTCCGCGACAAGGCGGAAGGCATCAAGCACAAGATCGGCGTGCTCCAGGGGCACGACGAGATCAAGCTCACTGACGCGAACCTCGCGCCGCCGAACGCCGGCCGCTACGCGATCCAGCCGATCATCTCGCAGAACTTCACCTTCTATCAGTTCCAGGACGTGGACCTGAAAGGCGGCGAGGCAGAGATCGACGACACGCTCGACGGCCTCATCATCACGCAGCCGGGCAAGGACATCTCCGAGAAGGAGCTGCGTCGCATCGACCAGTTCGTGATGAAGGGCAAGTCCCTCGCGGTGTTCGCCTCGGCGGTCAACGTGAAGGCGAGCGACGCGACCATGAACGCGGAGCTGAACAACCACGGGCTCGACAAGCTGCTCGAGGGCTACGGCATCAAGGTCCACAAGGACGTCGTCCTCGACTTCGGCCGCAGCTTCCGCGTCGGCGTCATGACCCAGACGGGCATGCCCGCGACGGCGCTCTTCCCGCAGTTCATCAACGTGGAAGACGACAGCCGCTACGAAGGCGAAGAGAAGCGCCTCGACACCGCGTTCCCCTCGTTCTTCCGCGTCCCGCAGGTCATCTGGCCGTTCGCCTCTTCGCTCGAGCTCGATCGCACGAAGCAGCCCGAGGTCGCCGCGGACAAGATGAAGATCATCGCGCGCAGCACGCAGTACGCGATCACGGAGAAGGGCGACAAGGTCGACCTCAAGCCGTTCCGCGCATGGAAGCCGAAGGGCACGTGGGAGCAGTTCGGCATCGGCGCCACCGTCGAGGGACCGCTGAAGAGCGCGTTCCTCACGGGCGACAAGCTGGGCGTGGAAGCGCCCGAGAAGAGCAAGGCGCCGGCGCGCATCCTCGTCGTGTCGTCCTCGCAGTTCCTTGCCAACCCGCTCGCACGCGCGGGCGCCGGCCAGGAGATGCAGGGACAGATGGGCATGCCTCCGATGGGCGGCGACGAGCAGCTCCAGCAGCTCGCCATGCCGTACGCGCAGCTCGTGCTCACGACGACGATCCTTTCGTTCAAGAACACGCTCGACTGGATCACGGGCGACGTGGACCTCCTCGCGGTCTCCGCGAAGATCCTCGCCGAGCCCACGCTCTCGTACGGTCAGGTCGAGAAGCCGGGCATGGCGGACGACGAAGAGGCCGCCAAGAAGCGCGACGAAGAGGCAAAGGGCATCCGCCACCGCACGCAGGTGTGGATCGAGATCGTCCTCATCCTCGGCCTCCCGCTGCTCTTCGTCCTCTACGGTCTGATCCGCTGGCAGATGAGAATGTCATCTCGCCAGAAGGTCTCTCTCGCTTGAAACCGCATCGCCTCGGGCCGGATCCATCCCGTCATGCTTCGTTTTGGGTTCCGCTCCGTGCTCACGTACCAGAGTACGTTCCGCGCGGTGCTCTCCCAAAGCCTCGCCTGACGGGCGGCTCCAGCCCGATGCGACGCGGTTTCCAAATTGGATTTGAAGAGCTTGAGCGCAGCGCGCTTGTGTAGAGAGATGAACCATGACTCGCGATAAACAGATTTTGGTTGGTGTCGTCGTGCTCGCCGCGCTTGGTGGGCTTGTCTATCTTCAGGTGAAGAAGGATCAGAGCATCGGCAAGACCACGGAGACGACCTCCGCGGAGCTCCCCGAGATCAAGGGCTCCGACGACCTGGACAAGCTCCAGATCAAGAACGGCGACAAGAGCGACGTCACCCTCGAGAAGAAGGGCGACAAGTGGGTCGTCACGAAGCCGCTCGAGGCGCCCGCCAGCCAGGCGAGCGTGAAGGCGATGATCGACAGCTTGAAGGAGCTGAAGACCAAGGAGCAGCTGTTTTCGCAGGTCACCGACGCCGACAAGAAGGACTACCAGCTCGACGCGGAGAAGGGCGTGCACCTCGTCGCGTGGAAGGGCGCCGACAAGAAGCTCGACGTCACGTTCGGAAAGTCCGGCGCGCGCGGTCAGCTCGTCATGGTGGACGGCAAGCCCGCCGTCTACGCGGCGACCGGCTACTCGGCGTTCGTGTACACGCGCGAGCTCAAGGGCTGGCGCGACACCGAGATGCTTCGCTTCGACGACGCGAACGTGAACCAGGTCACCATCGAGAACAAGTCAGGTCCGTTCTCGTTCACGAAGGACGGCGAGAAGTGGTCCGCCACGCAGAAGGGCAAGGCCTTCGAGCGCTTCGATCAGGAGAAGCTCAAGGACATGCTCCGCTCGTACAAGTCGCTCAACGCGGATGACTTCGGCGACGGCAAGGGCGTGGCGGACACGGGGCTCGACGCGCCCGAGGGCACCGTCACGTTCCAGTTGAAGGACGGCGCGGGCAAGTACAACCTCAAGATCGGCAAGACCGGTCCGGGGGCGAACCACTTCGCGCAGAAGGACGGAACAGACACCGTGTTCGTCGTCTCCAACTTCATCGCCGACTTCGCGACCAGCGACGGCTCCAAGTTCCAGCTCCCCCCGGATGGCGGGGCACCCAAGGGTCCACCCGGCGGAATGCCTCCCGGAATGCAGATGCCTCCCGGCATGCAGATGCCTCCCGGAATGCAGATGCCCGGAATGCCCGGTGGGCACGGCGGCGACCCGCACGGCGGCCACTAGCCAGCGGGAGGCTGTTCAGGCCTTCCTTGCTGCTCCGAGGATGGCGGCGGAGGCGTTCTGGCCGGAGATGAGCGCGCCCTCCATGAAGCCCTGCTGATCGTAGAACGAATCGCAGTGCTCGCCTGCAAAGTAGAGGTTGCCGATGGGCTTGCCCTCGTTGCCGGCGATACTGGTGAACTGGCCCGGGCGATAGCAGGTGTAGCTCGCCTGCGACCACTGGTTCTTCGGCCACGACATCATCTGCGCCTTGTAGTTTCCAGAGGCGTCGCGCGTGGCGGCTGCGGCCGCGCCTGGGATCACCTTCTCGAGGTCGCTCACGAACGCCGCGGTCTGCGCCTGCAGCTTGGCGGGGTCCTGACTCAGCCCGAGCGCGCCGCCGGTGAAGTTCGTGATGACCGCGCGCGTAGCAGTTGACGTGGTCCAGCTGGTCTCCCACGAGTTCTGGATGTTCGGGAGCGTAGCGTACAGCATCCCGTTGTTGCCTTGCGCCGCCCACGGGCGTGCGCTGAAGCCAACCATGTTCTTCGAGTTCTGGCCGTAGCCCAGGTTGTTGATGGCGTTGATCTTCCAATCCGGAAGACCAAGGCTCGCATCCAGCGCGATCTTGCGGAGCACGCTGAAGGGCATCGCAAACACGACGTAGTCGTGGCTCTTCACGACGCCGTTCTTGAACGTGAGCTCGATCTTGCCCGACGCGAGCTTCCGCGCAGAGACCAGCGCCATGCCCAGCTGGATCTGCGACTTCACGCGCGCGGTGAGGCCCTTCGCGACGCCGTCGTTGCCTTCGACGATGTGGTACCGCTGATCGCTCGTGCCGAACGGCTGGAAGTTGGAGCGACGGTTGGCGCGAATGTACTCGAGGAAGTTGAGCGCGCTCTGGTCGGTGATCTCGCGGCCGTACTCGCCCACGTATGCCGCTGCGATCACCGCCGCGAGAAGGGGAGGTGCGTGGCGCGAGGCGAGGTAGTCCGCGAGCGACGTGTTGTCGATCGTCACATCGAATGCATTGTGAGCGTCGGCCGTGGGTGCAGCGGAGAGCTGCTGGATGTCGTTCTGCATCGTCGCGACGAACGCGCGGTACGCGTCCACGATCGCGGACTCCGGGACCTCTGCCCCGTTGATGTAATAGAACACCGCGCCTGGGGCCTTGTTGTAGTCCTCCAGCGTGAGGTTGAAGGCTCGCGCGTAGTTGATCATGTTCTTCTGCGACGTGTCGATGAGCTCGCCGCCCAGCTCCACGGTCTGGCCCGGGAAGAAGCCGGACAACGAGTACTGTCGGCCGCCAGTGCGATTGTTCGCCTCGTAGATCGTGGCCGTGACGCCGTTGATCCGCAGCTGGTCTGCGCATGCAAGACCGCCAAGGCCGGCGCCAACGATCGCCACATCGAGCGGGCCAACATTCGTGAGCCCTTCGCCGACCTCACCGAGCGCGCCATCCGAAGGTGCTCCTGAGCACGCAGTCGAGAGGCCACCGACGGCGGCGACCGCAGCCACCGCTCCGAACCCGGCGAGGAACTCGCGTCGACCGGGGCCCCGCTCTGCTTCGGCGGCTTCGCGCCGCGAGATGCCCTGCTCCGTGGAGAGGCCTTCCTTCTCACAGTCGTCCGCGAGCCTGAAGGTGCGAAGGAGCTGATTGAGCAAACCGGTGTGCGCCATGAGAATTCCCTCAGTGTAGGTTCGGGTAGGCTTGTGCAGGTTCAGATAGCAGGACTTGGACCAGGGCATCGGGGGCTCACGCGAGGGATACGAGCCTTGAAAAAGCTCCGTTTTCTCCCCTCCGGTCACTCCAGTTTCCAGAGCCGCCGATCCACCAAGCTGGCCCATACACCCTCCAAGGTCCATCGTCGAGGTAGACACCTCCCCGATTGGTCGTAACGCTGATGGAGACCAGGAAGTCGTAGACGATGAGACCCACTGTGCTCCCTCCGCTTCTTCTCGTCCTCGTGCTCCTTGGTGCGTGCGCGGCGAAGGAGCGTGCGGCCGAGCCGTCATCACCCAAGGTCGTCGTCGTGCCCGCTCCGTCAGCGACTGTGGAGCCGATCATCGTGACCTCCAGAAGCGCGCCGTCGCCGCCGCCTTCGATCAGCTCCGAGCCCGCGGCAGCGGAGCAGAGCGTCGAGGACGAGACCGCTTCGCCGAGCGCGCCCGCGCCGCTCTTCGTGTCGAAGTGCAAGAACGTGACGCTGATGATCAAGACGAAGGCAATCGCCGCCTCCGGGCTCGAGCTCGACGTCGAGCTCGGAAATGCCGGCAAGCGACCCATCACGTTGATGCGCACGAACGACGGCTCGGACGCCAACATGCGAAACCCGACGGTGACCTTCGAGCTCACGCCGCGGAAGATCGCGCCGCAGGGGCGCTGCGGCAACGTGAACGGCTTCGACGATCACGACATCGTGACGCTCGCCCCCGGCTCACGCGTGAAGCTCGAGTGGCTCTATCCACCGCACCCGTCCGCGCCCGGTCGCTACACGCTCCGCGCGACCTACCGAAACGATCCCGCGGCCAGTCCGATCCGGGGATTGGCACCGTCACCTTCCGCCGCGCAACTCGCGCGCGTGGACACCACGACCGCCTGTGAGGTCACGAGCAACGACCTCACGTTCGACTGGCCCGCCAAAGCGCCCACCCCATAGGGTATACTCGCCAGATCGATGTCCAGGCGAAGCGCACATGCCGACATCGCAGCGTCGGTCGACAGGACCTTGAAGGACGAGGCGCGTCGCTCGGAGCTGATGCTCGCGGGTGTTCGTACCGTTGCCATTGTGCCCGTCGTATTCCTGAACACGTTCCTCTATTTTTTTCCGGCCGCCGCGGGC